>JBOGZI010000149.1:0-5012 GCA_050697275.1 Solirubrobacterales bacterium
GGGCCGCACTCGGCCTGCTCCCCACCGACCACGATCGCCGGCTGGAGCTGCTCATCGCCCGCGCGACGGCGCTCGGGGAGTCGGGTTCCCTGGCGGAGAGCCGCGAGGCGCTGCTCGAGGCGCTCTCCCTGCTGCCGCCGGGCTCCGGGCCGGACCGGGTCCGCCTCGTCGCCTTGCTGGCCGCCGTCGAGACGCTGCTCGGTCGCCACAGGGATGCCGGCCGGCGGCTACACGGAGAGTTCGAGTCGCTCGCCGATCGGCGCTCCCCGGAGGCGGGAGCCCTGCAGGCCGAGTTGGCGATCCGAGAGGCCTACGCGGGCAGGTTCGATGCGATCCCGGAGCACGCCGCCACCGCCCACGCGATCGCCGCCGAGACCGGCGACGCCGTTGGAGAGGCGGAGGCGGGCGCGCTGCTCGCCTTCGGCGAGCTTGGTCGTGGGCGGCCCGAGGCCGCAACCCGGCGGCTCGATGAAGCCGCGGCGCTGCTCGATGCAGCCGACGATGACGCGCTCGCGCGTCGACTCGGGGCGCTCCACTACCTGGGCCACGCCGAGCAGCCGGGTGAGCGGTGGGCGCAATCGCTTCGCCATTTCGAACGCGGGGTCGAGCTCTGCCGGGCGACGGGGCAGGGACAGCTCCTGGCGTCGATGCTGACCGGTCAGGCCTGGGCCGCGCTGTTCCTCGGCCGGCTCGACCGAGCCCAGGAGCTGAGTGAGGCCGCCGTCGACTCCGCCCGGCTCGGGGCCAACCCCCTGGTCCTCGTCTGGGCTTTGCTGACGCCCACGCTGGTAGGGGTCGCGAGGGGGGATCTGACGAGCGCGCTCGTCGCCGCCGAGGAGTCGGCCGAGCTTGCCGGGCGCATCGACGTGGGCGTCTTCTCCGCCCAGCAGGGCTGGGTTCACGGCTGGGCCCTGCTCGAGGCCGGCGACGCGGACCGCTGCGTGGAGGTGATCGAGGGCGCCGGGCTCACCGATCCGGACCACCTCCTCGTGGTGCCGGGGGGGATGTGCATCACCTCCGAGCTGCTCGCCCGGGCTCAGATCGAGCGAGGTCGCCCCGACGACGCCTGGCTCTGGGGGGAGCGCGGTATTGCTTTCAGCGAGCAGTCTCCACCCGGGGCGGACGCCGCGTTCGGGCTCGGCGCCCGGGCGGTCGGGCTGCTCGAGGCGGGGCAGGAGCGCGAGGCAGCCGAGCTGGCCCTGCGCGCCGCCGCAGGCGCCATGGATGTCGGTGCTCCGCTGATCGAAGCGCGCTCCCGAACGCTCGCCGGTCGCGCCCTGGTCGCGGCCGGTGAGCCAGAGGCGGCGATCAGGGAGCTGGAGCGGGCGCACGGAGTGCTGCGCGACCGCGGCGCAGTGCGCTGGGCCGACGAGGCGGCGCGCGAGCTTCGCAAGCTCGGCCGCCGCGTGGCGCGCACGACCCGTCCCCCAGTTGACGGCGCCACCCGCCTCCCCGACCTCAGCCCGCGCGAGCGGGAGGTCGCGGAGCTGGTCGCCGAGGGGCACACGAACCGCGAGGTCGCCGCGACGCTCTACCTGAGCGAGAAGACGGTCGAGGGGAACTTGCGGCGGGTCTTCGCCAAGCTCGGGATCTCGCGGCGTGGCCAGCTCGGCTCGCTGCTGCGCCGCGAGGGGGATCGCTAGCGCGCGGAGTACCGCTTCCAGCCCGCGAACTCGCGGCCGGCAAACTCCTGGAGGGCGGCGACGTCGTCGCCGAAGCGCGCCAGCAGCTGGTCGCGGATCGAGACCGGCAGCTCCGGCTTCGGGGCGGAGGGGGCCTCCGGGTCGTGGACGACCTTCTCCACCATCCAGCGCATCCGCTCCGGTAGGCGGTCGAAGTTGCGGTCGAAGGAGCGGAAGCCGGGGAGCTTGATCAGCTTCTCCATGAACTGATACTTGTCCGACTCCTTCGCGGTGGACTTCTCCCACTCGCGGTCGAACTGCTCGGAGGTGAAGTTCGGGTCCACCCCGGCGAACTCGAAGGCGCGGCGCATGGTGGCCTCGCGCTCCCCCTGCAGCTCGTCCTGCGTCAGCACCTGGATCTGGCTGCGGTCGAAGACCTCGAGGTAGGGCTGCAGCTGCGCCCAGTAGAGCGAGCGTGTGACGTAGGTCTGGTCGTCGCGGGCGAGCACCTCCTCCACCTGCCGGGTCTCGTAGCCGGCGCCGACGGCGTGGCGCCAGTGGGAGAGGATGCGCGCGATCGGGTCGCGGACCATGTAGATCAGCCTTGCGTGGGGGACGTTGTCGTGGATCCGCCCGGCGACTCCCCGGAAGCGCGGCAGGTTGGTGTAGTGGGGGGATGACTCGCCGCGGACCCGGAAGCGGTCGTCGAAGCGGCCGCGGTACCAGGGCAGGCCGAGGTCCCAGTTGAGCTCCTTGACGAAGAAGTTGAGCTCCTTCGGCTTCGACATCTGGATCTCGGGATGCAGGCCGAGGTAGTGGTGGATGCTCGTCGTCCCACACTTGAGCCCGCCGATGATGATCAGGTTGGGCATCGCCGCATGGCTGCGGCGCCGGCGCGGCACGCGGCCCATCTTCTTGCGGTCGGCGACATAGCGCTCGCGCGCGCGGGCGCACATCGCCTCGTCGGCGGGGTCCGGCGCGGAGGTGGGGACCGGAAGGGTCTCGGCGGGTCCGGCGGCGGTCCCGGGGCTGGTTTCGGTGACGGCCACGAGCGCGGAAGTGTAGGCGTCTAGGCTGCCCCCCGATGGACGTCTTCCGCACCCCCGAGGAGCGCTTCGAGAACCTGCCCGGCTACGGGTTCGAGCCGAACTACGCCGAGGTGGACGGGCTGCGGCTGCACTACCTCGACGAGGGATCGCCTGACGGCGGCGGGAACGGCAAGAGTCCGGTCGTCTGCTTCCACGGCGAGCCGACCTGGGCCTACCTCTACCGCAAGATGATCCCGCCGCTGACCGAGGCCGGCCGCCGGGTGATCTGCCCCGACTACGCCGGCTTCGGCCGCTCCGACAAGCCGACCGACCGAGGCTGGTACAGCTACGACCGCCACACCGAGCTGGTCTCCAAGCTTCTCGCCGGCCTCGATCTGAGCGACGCGGTGGTGGTCGTCCAGGACTGGGGCGGCCCAATCGGCCTGCGCTGGGCGGTGGAGAACGCCGATCGGGTGGCCGCCCTCGTGATCCTCAACACCGGCCTGTTCACGGGACGCGTCTCCAAGGGCTTCCTCGCCTGGCGCGACTTCGCCGAGAAGAACCCCGACCTCCCGGTCGGGTTCGTGATCCAGGGCGCCACCACCACCGAACTGCCTGACGACGTGGTCGCCGCCTACGAGGCGCCATGGCCGGACGCCGAATCGAAGGCCGGCCCTGCGCAGTTCCCGCTGCTGGTGCCGACCTCCGACGAGGACGACGGGGCGGAGACGATGCGCGAGATCGCAGCCGCGCTGGGGCACTGGGAGAAGCCGGCGCTGGTCGCCTTCTCCGACGGCGACCCCGTCTTCCCGTTCCCGAGGGCGGGCGAGCGCTTCGTCGAGCTGATCCCGAGCGTCAGCGAGCAGGTGAGGATCGAGGGGGCGGCGCACTTCCTGCAGGAGGACCGCGGCGAGCAGATCGCCGCCGAGATCCTCCGCTTCCTCGGCGACTCCTGAGCGTGGGGACCGCCGAAGCCGACGCGATCGCGGCGCTGCCCTGGCGGGGGAAGCCCGAGGATCGCCCCGGCATCCCGGTTCCGCCCGAGGCGATGCCGCTGCGGCTGCGCCGGCGGCTGCGCAAGCGGTGGCGCTGGGTGGGCGCCTTCGACGAGCGGCTGATGGCGTTCGCGGCGGTGGTCTCCGTCGGCCCCGCCGGGATGACCTTCTGGGGCGTCTGGGACCGGGAGCGACGGGAGCTGCACGAGCGCACCCGGCGCTCGGTGCCGTGGCGCCGGCGCGAGGTGGAGATGCGCGGCCCCGAGGTCGCGGTGCGGGCTCCCGGGCTGGAGCTGGACCTCGCGGTGGAAGGCGGCGAGCCGATCGAGTGCGCCTGCCCGAACGGCGAGGGCGGCTACACGTGGACGCGGAAGCTGGCCGGCGCCCCGGTCTCCGGCGAGGTGAGGATCGGTGGGCGGACTCTCTCCCTCGACGGCCGGGGAGTGGTCGACGACTCGGCCGGATATCACCGCCGCCACACGGTCTGGAAGTGGTCCGCCGGGGTCGGCGAGGCTCGCGACGGTCGTCCGGTGGGATGGAATCTGGTGTCCGGAATCAACGATCCGCCGAGCTCGAGCGAGCGGACGATCTGGGTGGACGGCGCCCCGAGCGAGCCGGACCCGGTCGGCTTCGAGGGGCTCGAGGCGGTCCGCTTCGCCGACGGCTCGCGGCTCGAGTTCACGGCGGAGACCGAGCGCGTCCACCACGAGCGCCTGCCGCTGATCGCTCGCTCCGACTACCGGGCGCCCTTCGGCCGCTTCAGCGGCAGCCTCGGGGGGATCGAGCTGGAGAGCGGGCTCGGGGTGATGGAGAGCCACGATGTCGTCTGGTGAGTGGAAGGCCGTCGCCAAGGCCTGCTACGAGCGGTTCGGCGAGGTCAACATCGGAGACCGCGCCGCCGCGCTCGCCTACTACGGCTTCCTCTCCCTCTTCCCCGGGCTGATCGTGGCGGTGGCTCTGCTCGCCCTTTTCGGCTCCTATCCCGAGACCTACAACAGCATCATCGAGACGCTCAACGACGCGGCGCCGGGACCGGCCGTCGACACGATCGACAGCGCGCTGCGGAACGTGCTGCAGGGAAGCGGTGCCGGCGGCCTGCTCGGGCTCGGGCTCGTCTTCGCGTTCATCACGGCCTCGGGCGCGATCGGGGCGGCGATCCGGGCGCTGGAGGCGATCAACGAGACCCGCAAGTCCGCGACGTTCGTGCGCAGCAGCCTCACCCGGCTCTGGCTCACGGTGGCGCTGATGGCGCTGCTGCTGGTCGCCTTCACCGCTCTCCTGGTGGCCGGGCCGCTGTTCGGCTCGATCGCCGAGGCGGCGGGCCTCGGGGACGCCGGCCGCACCGCGATAGCGGTGCTCCGCTACCC
>JBOGZI010000150.1:0-4449 GCA_050697275.1 Solirubrobacterales bacterium
ATCCAGCATCGAGAGGGGAGACGGTGGCATGACCGAAACGACTCCCTAGCCCTCTGAGATCCTCGAGTCGGAGCGGCCGCGTTGCCCAGGGGCACCTCTCGGCGTTTGGCCGTCGCAGCTCGTAATCACGAGGACGCCGAAGCGCGAGTAGCCCTTTCGGGTGGAGCCACCACGACCGATAGATAGACGAGCTAGAGCACGAATGCTGGTTGCCGAACTACAGGAGCTTGAAGAAGTAAAGTCGCTGATCACCAAGGGTCAGCAGCTTGGCGTCCTCACCTTCGGCGACGTCGCCAGCGCTGTATCCGAGGTCGAGCTCGACGGGTCGGATGTCGAGGACCTCTACGGCCACCTCGAGAAGTCCGGTATCGAGTTGGTCGAGGACATCGATCCGGCGCTGAAGCCGGCCCAAGGCGAGCCTGAGCCGGCCAAGGGTCGCGGTCGCCGTCGCCAGAAGGCGGCGCTCGACCTGAAGCCCGACATGACCACCGACTCCCTGCAGCTCTTCCTCAAGGACATCGGCAAGGTCAGGCTGCTGACCGCGGCCGAGGAGGTCGAGCTCGCCAAGCGGATCGAGCGCGGCGACCTCGACGCCAAGCAGAAGATGGTCGAGTCGAACCTCCGCCTGGTCGTCTCGATCGCCAAGAACTACCGCAACCAGGGGCTGCCCTTCCTCGACCTGATCCAGGAGGGGACGCTCGGCCTGGTCCGCGCCGCCGAGAAGTTCGACTACCGCAAGGGCTTCAAGTTCTCGACCTACGCGACCTGGTGGATCCGCCAGGCGATCGCCCGCGCGCTCGCCGACAAGGCGCGGACCATCCGCATCCCCGTGCACGTGGTCGAGAAGCTGAACAAGATCGGCCGCGCGGAGCGCAAGCTCGTCACCGAGCTCGGCCGCGAGCCGAGCCCGGAGGAGATCGCCGAGGTCACCGGGATCGAGCCCGAGGAGGTCGACTCGATCAAGCGCTCGGCGCAGGCGCCCGTGTCCCTCGAGAAGCCGGTCGGCGACGAGGAGGAGTCGGAGTTCGGCCAGTTCATCGCCGACGAGCGCGCCGAGTCCCCCTTCGAGCGCGCCGCCGAACTGCTCACCAAGGAGGCGCTGAAGGAGGCCCTCGAGAACCTCTCCTACCGCGAGCGCCGCGTGCTCGAGCTCCGCTACGGGCTAGGCGGCGAGCACCCGCGCACCCTGGACGAGGTCGGCCGCACCTTCAACGTCACCCGCGAGCGGATCCGCCAGATCGAGAACCAGAGCCTGAAGAAGCTGCAGAGCCTCGCTGAAGCCCAGAAGCTTCGCGAGGTCGCCTGAGCCCGCTGCCCTGGGCGGAGGTTGAGCGCACTGTTGCGAGGTGCCTCTCACGCGGGTCCCAAGCTCGCTCTCTAGGGCGAGGCTCGACGGCCGAGCGACCAACGCGCGCAAGCAGGGTCCTTAGTTCGGAGAGCGACCGCGTGAGAGCAAGGCCCTTACCTCGGCGAGCATAAAGCGCGGGTCCTCGAACACGTCGCCGTGGCTGTAGCGGCGGAACTCGTCGCCGCGGCCGCGCGCTTCGCGCTCGCGCCGCCGATCCTGCTCCCAGGCGTACCTCGAGTGGTGATATCGATAGCCATCCAGCTCGACGGTGAGGCGCTGGGCGGGCCAGCGGCAGTCGACGCGGCGGCCACCGGCCGGCCGGTTGGTCACCGGGAGCGGCAGTCGCGCCTCCTCGAGCCGGGCAAGGAAGCCGGACTCGAGCCTGCTCAGGGTGACCTTCACATCGCCTCGGAGGATCCGGCGAAGCGCCTTCGCGCCCGGTGCGGAAGCTCTTCGCGTCAGAACCGCCTCGACCAGATCGGGCGTGGTTCGGTAGCGAACCTGGGCCTCATGGCATGCTCGGGCGAGCGTCGCTTCAGACATCTGGCCGGCGAGGTCAACGAGGGTGCGAGGGACCTTGGTGACCGGGATCCCACGGCATGCCGTCGCGTCCTGTCGGATGTCGCGCGACCGGTGGGCGATGACTCCCCTCACCTGCCGGTTGGTGGCCGTCAGCACAGTGGGTGGAGGCGGCGAGCCCTGGACCAGCCTCCACAGGTGTGCCGCTGCCATCCCGCAGAGGACCGCGCCCTCGCCGCAGGCCTTGACGGCGGCCATGTAGCGCGCCTCGAGGTTGGGAGCTCGGTGCCCGACTCGGTAGACCCCTCGATGCACGGCAAGCAGTGAGCCACGCTGCAGACGCTGCCTGATCTGCTCGGGCGTCACCCCCGCGTTCAGCAGCTCCACCCGGGTGACGACTCCATGAGCGCGAGTGGCGATGCGCCCGATCGCGCCCTCGATGTTGCCGGGTTGCTGTTGCACAGCAACAGTAAGTCGACAGACCGCGCTTTGTCGCCCCCAACCTCGGTACGGGCGGTGTCGGTTCCCTTCGTCTAAAGGTCCGCCAGCCATGACCCGATAGGCGGTGTGATGGCGTTCGATATCGATGCTGCGCTCACCTACGTGGTCGAGCGGGAGGGCTCCGACCTCCACCTCAAGGCCGACTCGCCCCCGGTCGCCCGGGTGCACGGCGACCTGTGGGCGCTGCAGGGCTCGGAGCCGCTGAGCGGCGAGGACACCGAGAAGGCGCTGCAGGCGATCGCCGACCAGGATCACGTCGCCGAGTTCGAGGAGCACGGCGAGGTGGACTTCTCCTACGAGCTCACCGGCGTCTCCCGATTCCGCGTCAACGCCTTCCGCCAGCGCGGCGAGATCTCGATCGCGCTGCGTGCGATCCCCTTCCAGGTTCGGACGATCGACGAGCTCGGCCTGCCGCCGGTGGTTCGCCGGCTCGCCGAGGAGCCCCGCGGGATCATCCTGCTCACCGGCACCACCGGGTCAGGCAAGTCGACCACGCTCGCGGCGATGATCGACCACATCAACTCGACCCGGGCCCGTCACGTGGTGACCATGGAGGACCCGATCGAGTACCTGCACCGCGACAAGCTCTCAATCATCAACCAGCGCGAGGTCGGCGCCGACACCGAGAGCTTCGCGCGGGCGATGAGGCGCGTGCTGCGCCAGGACCCCGACGTGATCCTGATCGGCGAGATGCGCGACGAGGAGACGGTCCGGACCGCGCTCTCCGCCGCCGAGACCGGCCACCTGGTGCTCTCCACGCTGCACACCCTCGACGCGAGCGAGACGATCAACCGGATCATCGACTTCTTCCCGCCGCACCTGCAGCAGCAGGCGCGCGTGATGCTCGCCTCCACCCTGCGGGGGGCGATCTCGCAGCGACTGGTCCCCCGCTCCGACCGGGAGGGCCGGGTCGCCGTCTCCGAGGTGATGGTGGTCACCGGCCGGATCCAGGACCTGATCCTCAATCCGGAGGAGACCGGCAAGATCACCGAGGTGATCGGGGAGGGCGACTTCTACGGCATGCAGACCTTCGACCAGGCGCTGCTCGGCTTCGTCACCGAGGGGATCGTCTCCGAGGAGGTCGCGATGGAGACGGCCTCGAGCCCGCACGACTTCAAGCTGATGCTCGCCGCCCAGGGTCGCCGGGCGAGCGGGATCGAGCAGATTGTGGGCGATGGCGCCTCCGCTCAGTAGCTGGCCGCACGATCGAGGCCACGCTCAAGCTTTCTCGCCGTAACGCCGACCTAGATCGTGCCCAGCCAGGAACTGCCAGGCGGCTGATCGAGGTATGCGCCAAGCGATAAACGAGAACAGGACCGTGCAGATCACGCTCCTCGGCGTGCTCGTGCTCGTCGTCGGGTTCATGCTCGTCACCCGCATGGGCGGCGGTGGACGCGAGCAGTCGCCACCGGCGACGGACCCAGCGCTCTCCTCCGATGCGGCCGCCGCCCCCGGCGCCACCGCCAGCGCTCCGGCGACCGGGGTGGTCCCGCCGACCGCCGGTGCAGGCGCCGCCCCCGTTCCCACCGGCACTGCCACTCCCAGCCCGGCAGGACCGACCGGGACGGTCACCCCCGCGGCGCTCGTCCCGGGACCCGGTCTGCCGGCGAACGTGAAGGCCGCCTGGAACCGCGGTAGCCCGATCGCGCTGCTGATCGTGCGCGGCGGGGGGATCGACGACCGCCTTGTTCGCCACTCGGTGGAGGCCCTGTCCATTACCGGAGTCGCGGTCTTCGTGGCACGCGCCAAGAACGTCGCCCGCTACTCCCGCATCACCCAGGGTGTCGGGGTCAGCCGCGTGCCCGCCCTCGTCGTCGTCCGCCCGAAGTCGGCCAGCGGCCCGGTTCCGCAGGCCACCGTGAGCTACGGCTTCCGCAGCTCGCAGAGCGTCGTGCAGGCGGTCGAGGACGCGCTCTACAAGGGCAAGGACAACCTTCCCTACCACCCCGGCTAGGAAGGCCATGGCTTCCCGGGACCTTCCCGACTACCTGCGCCCCGTGCCGGGACCGAACGAGGTGCCCGAGGGCTCGCCCGGGGCGGGGGCGCCGCCCCCCGCGCAAGCGCCCGGGCAGCCGGCCGGC
>JBOGZI010000151.1:0-4578 GCA_050697275.1 Solirubrobacterales bacterium
ACTACATGCTGTTCAATCTCTAGTGGCGGTAGGTCAAAGCCCTCGTCGGCGTAGCCGATATCCGATGGCCGCCGAATGGCAACCGCCCATGATGCGAGCCAGCGGTAAAAGTCCTTGCGAGAGTGGCCCTTGAGGCGGTAGCGACTTGAGCTGTTCCCGTCCTGGGTGAAGAAGAGGCCGATGATCTCGTCCCGTCGCATCACGCCCAAAAACTCACCGTGGGATGTGAGCTCGGACTGGTCGTTGGGTGCCGGCGTCGCCGTGCAAGCAAGGCGATACGGGATCGCCTGCGCGAACTCAGTGATCGCGCGGCGGGTCTTGCCGTCGTACGCCTTCAAGATCGAGGACTCATCGAGGACAAGCCCGGCCCATTCCTGATTGAGGAACCGCTCTAGGCGCTCGTAGTTCGTGATCTCGATGGCGGCGCCACCGCAATCGCCAGCCTCTCGGACAATGGCGGCCTCGATCCCAATGGCCTGCCCTTCGCGTCGGGTCTGTGCCGAGACCGCCAGCGGGGCAAGGATCAGCACCCGCCCTCCGGTGTGGCGAGCAACGCGCTCGGCCCATTCAAGCTGAATCCGCGTCTTGCCTAGGCCCGTGTCGGCAAACACTGCCGCGCGTCCGCGTCCGAGAGACCAGCGCACGACCTCCCGTTGCCAGTCGAATAGCCCTTCGTTCGTGACTTCGACGTCGAACCCGGATGGTTCATCAACAATGGCCTTGGAGCCGAGGAAGTCTGCGTAGCTCACGCCGTCTCCCTGAACCTGATTCCGCAGGGTGGGCACTCATGCATTCCGTCCGAGGTCGGCGGGCATTCCTGGTCGCACTCCGGGCAGACGTGCGGTTCGATTCCGTCCCCGGTGTGGCCGGTTGCTACCGCCCTGCTACCGATCTCAGGGCGCGAGGGGGACCGGATGGCCCGATTCAGCCACCCGATGACGCCTACTGAGGCCCTTGGGAGACCATGCGGCGGACGCATCACACACGTAGTAGATGTGAGCCGGGGTATCGAGCTCCCGCTCCAGCCGCCGGGCCCGCAGCACGGGCGTCGGCCGCCACAGCTTGTAGATCTCCCGCACCTCCTCGGGGATCTCGATCTCGGGCTCGGCCGAGACCTCCTGCTCGATCAGCGCCATCGGGAAGAGCGGCGCCAGGTCCTCGGGACCGAGCGGCTCGCCGGTGCCCGGGTGGAGCGGCGGGGGCGGAGGCGGATCGCCGGGCAGGTCGGCGAGCAGGTTCACCCAGCTGTCCGGGATCTCCTCCTCGGAGAGCAGGTATTTCACCGGCTCACCCATCCCGGCGATTCTATTTCCGGAATCGAGCGGGTGTGGAGACCCGCGCCGCCGCTCAGCCGAGGCGCTTCTTGAGCGCCTCGAGCTGCGCCTTCAGCTCCGCCGGAAGCCGCCCGCCGAAGCGCGCCAGGTGCTCCTCGAGCTGCGGCAGCTGGGCGGCGACGGCGGGCGGATCGACGCTGAGCAGCAGCTTCATCTGCTCAGCGGAGACGTCGAGCCCCTCGGTGTCGATCTCGCCCTCGGCCGGCACCAGGCCGATCGGGGTCTCGACCGTCTCCCCCTCGCCGCCACAGCGGCGGAAGACCCACTCCAGGACCCGGATGTTGTCGCCGAACCCCGGCCAGACGAAGTCGCCGCTCTCGTCCTTGCGGAACCAGTTGACCAGGAAGATCCTGGGCAGCTTGGCGCCCTGGCGGCGGCCGGTCTGGAGCCAGTGCCCGAAGTAGTCAGCCATGTTGTAGCCGCAGAAGGGGAGCATCGCCATCGGGTCGAAGCGGAGCTCACCGACCTCCCCGGCCGCGGCCGCCGTCGTCTCCACCGACATCGTCGCCCCGAGGAAGACCCCGTGCTCCCAGTCGAGTGCCTCGGTGACGAGCGGCACCACCGTCGCCCGCCGCCCCCCGAACAGGAAGGCGTCGATCGGCACGCCGGCTGGGTCCTCCCACTCCGCCGCGATGGATGGGCACTGCGCGGCCGGGGTGGTGAAGCGCGCGTTGGGATGGGCGGCGGGCTCGTCCGAGTCGGGCGTCCAGTCGTTGCCCTTCCAGTCGATCGCGTGCTGCGGCGGCTCGCCGGTCATCCCCTCCCACCAGACGTCCCCGTCGTCGGTGAGGGCGACGTTGGTGAAGATCGTGTTCTTCTCCACCGTTTCCATCGCGTTCGGGTTCGTCTTGTGGCCGGTGCCCGGCGCGACGCCGAAGAAGCCCGCCTCGGGGTTGACCGCGTGGAGGCGGCCGTCGTCCCCGAACTTCATCCAGGCGATGTCGTCGCCGACGGTCTCCGCGGTCCAGCCCTCGAGCTTGGGAATCAGCATCGCCAGGTTGGTCTTGCCCGAGGCCGACGGGAAGGCGCCCGTCACGTACTTGACCTCGCCCTCGGGCGAGGTCAGCTTCAGGATCAGCATGTGCTCCGCGAGCCAGCCCTCGTCGCGGGCCATCACCGAGGCGATCCGCAGGGCGAAGCACTTCTTGCCGAGCAGTGCGTTGCCGCCGTATCCGGAGCCGAACGACCAGATCTCGCGCGTCTCGGGGTAGTGGACGATGTACTTGGTGTCGTTGGAGGGCCAGGGGACGTCCTGCGCACCCGCCTCGAGGGGAGCGCCGACCGAATGGACGCAGGGCACGAACTCGCCGTCGTCTCCCAGCACCTCGAGCGCCTTGGCGCCCATCCTCGTCATGATCCGCATCGAGCAGGCGACGTAGGCCGAGTCGGTGAGCTGCGCGCCGATGTGGGCGATCGGCGAGCCGAGCGGGCCCATCGAGAAGGGGACTACGTACATGGTCCGTCCCTTCATCGAGCCGTCGAAGAGCTTCGAGAGAACGTCGCGCATCTCCGCCGGATCCCGCCAGTTGTTGGTCGGACCGGCGTCCTCCTCCTTCTCGGAGCAGATGAACGTCCGGTCCTCGACCCGGGCCACGTCCGAGGGATCGGAGCGCGCCAGGTAGGAGTTCGGCCGCTTCGCTTCGGAGAGGCGCGTGAAGGTCCCGGCGTCGACCAGCTGCTGGGCGAGGGCGTCGTATTCCTCGGCCGAGCCGTCGCACCAGTGGATCCGGTCCGGCTGGGTCAGCTCGGCGATCTCCTCGACCCAGGAGACCAGCTTGGCGTGCTTGGTCGGTGCCTCTGCGGCGACGGTGCTCTCACTCACGGGTTGCTTCAGCTCCTTGGTTGCTTGTGCGGGGATCCCAACCCCGCCAGGCGGCGGATGTTTTCACATGCCGGAAGCGGCCGCTCAGGTACTCCCAGGCGCTACCTCGCGCGGCTTGGGAAGTAATGCGGACGGTTCAGGTCGAGCGCGACGGCCAGGATCAGGGTCCCCACCCAGCCGTTGACGGGGGCGAGGGTGAGGGGCTCGGGATCGCCGACGTTGTTGGCGATCAGCCAGATGATGAACCAGATCAGCGTCATGGCCCGCCGGTCATCTTAGGGACCGGGCTCAAGCTGAGGCCCGGCGCTACTTCTTCTTCTTGCGCTTACAGCCCTTCCTCTTCTTGGCAGCGGCGGCGCTCTTCTTCTTCTTCTTCTTCTTCTTCTTGTTGCACTTCTTGACCTGGCCCAGCTGACCCCCGGCGGAAGGGGTGGAGGAAGGGATGGACACTGGAGGTGCCACGCCGGTGCCCGTCAGGCTGGCCGTCGGACCGCCCGGACCCGTGCTGAGCGTGCCGTTGACCGTTCCGGCGGTGTTCGCGGCAAAGGCGACGTTGATCGTGCAGCTGTCGGTTTCGGGGAGCCCCAGGAAATTGACAAACAACTGCGGCGGGCAGTCATTCGTTTGAGTGAACGTGCCCGGCGTGGTCGCGATCACTGGGGAGAAGGTGTCGGCGGGGAAGCAGCCATCGCAGGCCAGGGTGAGTGTCGCCGTCTGGGGCGTGCTGGTCGTGCCCACCGGCTGGGAGAAGCTGAGGCTCGTCGGCGAAAGCGAAAGGGCACCGCTGGCGGCGGAGGGCGAGAGCGCCAGTGCTCCTGTGGCGAGCGCGACCAGCCCGGCCAGTCGCATCCTGCGATTCAAGGTTGCCTCCTCTGCTCGTCCCCCCCGCGAAGGGAGCCTCCCATCAACCGACAGGCCGATCAATCCCCATTAGTGGGCGTTGTCACGCTGTAGCCTTCCCCGCCGCTCATGCGCTTCTACGAGTACGAGAGCCGCCGGATCGTCGAGGCCGCCGGCATCCCCGTCACCGAGTACGGCTTCTGCAAGACGCCGGCGGCGGCGGAGAAGGCCGCCAAGAGGATCGACGGCCCGGTGGTGGTCAAGTCCCAGGTGCTGACCGGCGGCCGGATGAAGGCCGGGGGCGTCAAGTTCGCCGACAGCCCGGCGGAGGCGAAGCAGCACGCCGAGGAGATCCTGAAGCTCGAGATCAGCGGCCACCTGCCTGTCGGCGTCCTGGTCGACCCGAAGGCCGAGGTCGAGCAGGAGTACTACGCGGCGGTGCTCTGGGACGGGCGCGCGAAGCGCCCGATGATGCTCTTCTCGGACATGGGCGGGATCGACATCGAGGAGGTCGCCCAGACCCACCCGGATCACGTGGGCCGCGCCCATTTCTCGACGCTGCGGCCGTTCAGCGACTTCGAG
>JBOGZI010000152.1:0-7181 GCA_050697275.1 Solirubrobacterales bacterium
ATTTTGCTCGGCTCGCTGAGGCTCGCGCCATATGCGAGCCGGGGCCGACCCTAAAGGGCCGGCCCCGGTCGTGCACACTTCTTCGCTGCCGGCTACGCGGCGACTTCCTCGCCGGTGTGCGCCTGCAGCACCGTCTCTCCCTCCTCGCCGGTGCGGATGCGAATCGCCTCCTCCACCGGCAGGACGAAGATCTTCCCATCGCCGACGTCGCCGGTCCGGGCGTGCTTCAGGATCGTCTCGACCACCATGCCCTTGTCCTTGTCCTCAACGACGACCTCCAGCTTCAGCTTCGGCCGCACGTTGACGGTCAGGGTCGAGCCGCGGTAGGTCTCGACGACGCCCTTCTGCCGGCCCGATCCCTTCACCTCGCCGATCGAGAGGGAGGGAAACCCCCTCTCGAGCAGCTCGGACCGGATCGGCTCGAACGCCTCGTGACGGATGAACGCTTCGACCTTCTTCATCGTTTCACCCCCTCAGGCCCTGCTCGCGGACTCGGACGGCACGGCCACCGGCGTACCCGCGACATGCGGGGCATGGCCCTCACTCGGGTACTCCTCCTGCGGGATGAACTCCTCCGGGTAGCCGTACATGCCATGGGTGCTGATGTCGAGACCGGCGTCCTCGTCAACCTCCGGGACCCGGAGACCGATCGTCGCCTTAATCAGCGCGAAGGTCGCCAGCGACAGCGTCAGCACGACCACGAACGTACCCGCAACGCCGACAGCCTGGACACCAAGCTGCCCGGCGGTGGCACTCATGGGAGCATCCCCGATGATCCCGTACCAGAGGCCGGGGCTGGCCGCATCACCGACGAGCCGCGCGGACCCGAAGATGCCGACCGACAGCGTCCCCCAGATCCCGGCCAGGCCGTGCGCGGAGAGCGCGCCGACCGGATCATCCAGGTACTTCTCGATCGTGATCACTCCGAACACGACCACCACGCCGGCCACCAGCCCGATGATCGGGGCGGCCCAGTACTCGACGTAGCCGCAGGCCGCGGTGATCGCGACGAGACCGGCGATCGCGCCGTTGCCGGCCATGCCGACGTCGAGCGAGCGGGTCAGCAGCCAGACCATGAGCAGCGCGCCGACGACGCCAGCCGAGGCGCCCAGCTGGGTGTTCAGCGCCACCTCCGCGAACAGCACGTCGTCCGTGGCCAGGGTGGACCCGGCGTTGAACCCGAACCAGCCGATCCAGAGGATCATCACCCCGAGGCCCACCATCGGCATCGAGTGACCGGGGATCGCCCGCGGCCTCCCGTCCTTGCCGTACTTCCCCTTCCTCGCGCCCAGCAGCAGCAGCGCCGCCAGCCCGGCCGTCGCGCCCGTCAGGTGCACCACGGAGGAGCCCGCGAAGTCGAGCACCTCCTTGCCGCCGACGTCGTCCAGCAGGCCGAAGCCCGACCAGACCGAGTGCGCGATCAGGGGATAGATCAGGGCCCCGAAGACGATCGCGAACAGCGCGTACGCGCCGAAGCTGATCCGTTCCAGCGTCGTTCCCCAGACGATCGCCAGGGAGACCGCGCAGAACGCGAGACCGAAGAGCATGCTCATCGCGTCGGCTCCGGCCACCGTGAAGGCGTCCTCGCCGGTTCCGATCACCTGGTTGAAATGGAAGAAGAAGCCGTCGGTGCCGAAGAACTCGTTCCCCGACCCGGAGTTGATCCCGTAGCCGACCGCCCACCAGACGAGGGAGACCACGCCCAGGTTGACGAGGATCTTGGCAACACCCGTTCCGACGTTCTTCTTCCTCGAGAAGCCGATCTCGAGCAGCAGGAAGCCCGCCTGCATGAAGAACACCAGAGCGGTGGCCACCATGATCCAGGTCATGTCCAGCTCCAGATCAAGGGCCGCAGGATCCACCGCCTCCTCCTGGGCGAACGCCATCCCGGGCAGCACCAGGGAGAGGATCAGGGCCAGCAGCGCGGTGAGGCCCAGCCGCTTACGCATTTTGTAGTTCCTCCTTGCCCGCCGGGGTTCGACCCCGCGGCGGTCGCGGTTTACCGTCGCGTGCCACCGTAGGGGCGACCGGCCGGGCTTTCCTTATCCCGCTGTCGAAAATCCCGGCCGGAGCTTTCTCCCGATGGTCAGGGGCAGGACTCGGCTGGCCAGGCAGCCAACTCCCGCTAGAGTGCGGCAGGGCACGAGCAACGGCGCGAGGGAGCTGCGAATGGCCACCAGGACCGGCACAGAGCCGACGGCGAGCGACACGCAGGGGGGCAACGGCGCCACCGCGGACGGGCTCGAGGTCCGCAACCCGGCCGACGACTCCCTGATCACCACCCTCCCGGTGGATGGCCCGGAGCGGGTGCGCGACGTGGTGCAGCGGGTGCGCGCCAACCAGCCCGAGTGGGAGGCGCTCGGGATCAAGGGCCGGGCGCGCTGGCTCGGCGAGCTCCGCGACTGGCTGCTCGACCACCAGGACTCGATTGCCAACACGATGCAGGCCGAGACCGGAAAGGTCCGCGCCGAGGCCGCCTCCGAGGTGCCCTACGTCGTCGACTTGATCAACTTCTACGGCAAGAAGGCGCGCAGGTACATCGGCGAGCAGAAGGTCCCGGCGCACTCACCGCTGATGAAGGCGAAGCGACTGCGCGTCCAGTACCGGCCCTATCCGGTGGTCGGGGTGATCAGTCCCTGGAACTTCCCCCTCGTCCTCTCGCTCGGCGACGCGATTCCGGCGCTTCAGGCGGGTGCCGCGGTGATGGTCAAACCCTCCGAGGTGACCCCGCTCGGGCTCGGCGAGGTGATCGAGGCGTGGAAGGACGAGATCGGCGGCCCCGACGTCTTCGATGTCGTCAATGGGATGGGCGAGACCGGCTCGGCGCTGGTCGACGAGGCCGACTTCATCCAGTTCACCGGCTCGGACCGGACCGCGAGGAAGGTACTCGCGCGCGCCGCCGAGACGCTGACTCCGGTCAGCGCCGAGCTGGGCGGCAAGGACCCGATGATCGTGCTGAAGAGCGCCGACCTGGAGAAGGCCGCCAACGCCGCCACCTGGGGCTCGTTCGCGAACACCGGTCAGGTCTGCATCTCGGTCGAGCGTCTCTACGTGGAGGAACCGGTCTACGACGAGTTCGTCGGGCGGCTCACCGCCGAGGTGGCGAAGCTGAACCAGGGCATGGACGACGAGAGCTACGGCTCCGAGCTCGGCGCGATGACCTTCGCGCCCCAGACCGAGATCGTCGAGTCGCACATCGCCGAGGCCCGCGAGCGCGGCGCCAAGGTCCTGACCGGCGGCGAGCGACTCGATGGCGAAGGCGACTGGTACCCGCCGACCGTGCTCGCCGACGTGGACCACTCGATGAGGGTGATGACCGATGAGAGCTTCGGCCCCGTGGTCGGGGTGATGAAGGTGCGCGACGCCGAGGAGGCGGTCCGGCTCGCCAACGACAGCCGCTACGGGCTCTCGGCCTCGGTGTTCGGGAAGACGCGGGAGGCCGAGGCGGTGGCGCGGCGGCTCGAGGTCGGGACCGCGAACGTGAACGACGTGATTGTCGGCTTCCTCGCCTCCGACGTGCCGATGGGAGGCTGGAAGGACTCCGGGATCGGCTTCCGGCACGGCGACTACGGGATCAAGAAGTTCGTCCGGCCCGAGTCGCTGGTGATCACCCGCTTCGGCCAGAAGCGCGAGCCCCTCTACTTCCCCTACACCGAGAAGCGCCGCGAGAGGCTGCGGCGGATCGCCACCTTCTTCAACGCACGCGACTGGCGCCGCAGGCTCGGACGCTAGCCCCCGCGGCAGGGACCCGGAGGACCTTCCCCCGAGCCCTGCAGGACCCCTCTGCTTCAGGCTAGGCCGGAGCCGAGGCGAGGTCGCTGTCGAGCCGCTTGGCCTCCGCGTCGAACCACTCGGCGACGAGGCGAAGCCAGGCGACCTCGGCGCGAGTCCTGACGCGAACGTACTCGGCATGCTCCTCGCCGGCGATTCTCAGCGCGTCCGAGACCGTGATCCCGTCCCTGCCGCCGCCGTCGTCCCCGACCAGGGTCCAGTCGGCGCGGCCGCCGGGGCCGATGTCCTCCTCCAGGGAAAGCCTCGTCCCGTCGCTCAGTAGGAGGGCCTTCGGCTCGCGGCCTCCGATGCGGACACCGTGTGAGTCCTTCGCTTCCATCTCATCCCTCCTTGCCCGGCTCCCGCCGGGCGATCGCTCTTCGTGAGGCTCGCCCCTCGGCTCTCATGATCCGGAGAGGCGTTCCTCGACCAGAGCGAGATGATGCTAGCAACCGCTAATGAAATGCTAAAGGCTTGTTAACCGGCCAGCCAGCAGCTACGAAGCTGGGACGAGCTCCTCGCGGACCTCCTTGGCGGCCTCGACCATCTTGCGCAGGCTCGCCTCCGTCTCGGGCCAGGCGCGCGTCTTCAGCCCGCAGTCGGGGTTGACCCAGAGCTGCTCCGGCTTCAACACGCGGGCCGCCGCCCGCAGCAGCTCCGCCATCTCCTCGGCGGGCGGGACCCGCGGGGAGTGGATGTCGTAGACGCCGGGACCGATGTCGTTCGGGTAGCCCGTCTTCTCCCAGTCGTGCAGGAGCTCCATCCGCGAGCGTGCCGCCTCGATCAGAAGCACGTCGGCGTCCATCGCCTGGATGTGCTCCATGATGTCGCCGAAGTCCGAGTAGCACATATGGGTCTGGATCTGGGTCTCGTCCCGGACCACCGCGGTGGTGAGCCGGAAGCAGTGAACCGCCCAGCGCAGGTACTCGTCCCACCGATCCCGCCGCAGCGGCAGCCCCTCGCGGATCGCGGGCTCGTCCACCTGGATGATCTTCACATCCGCCTTCTCGAGGTCCTCGACCTCGTCGCGGATCGCCAGCGCCAGCTGCTTGCAGGTGTCGGCGCGTGGCTGGTCGTCGCGGACGAAGGACCACTGCAGCATCGTCACCGGTCCGGTGAGCATGCCCTTCACCGGCTGCTCGGTGAGCGATTGCGCGTAGTCGATCCAGTCGACCGTCATCTGCGACGGCCGCAGCACGTCGCCGAAGATGATCGGCGGGCGCACGTAGCGGGAGCCGAATGACTGCACCCAGGAGTTCTCGGTGAAGACGTAGCCCTCCATCTGCTCGCCGAAGTACTGGACCATGTCGTTGCGCTCCGGCTCGCCGTGTACGAGCACGTCGAGGCCGACCTCCTCCTGGAAGCGGATCACCCGCTCGATCTCCGCCTGCATCGCCTGCTTGTAGTCGAGCCACTGGATCTCGCCGCGCTTCAGCTTCATCCGCGTCTCGCGGATCTCGGCGGTCTGCGGATAAGACCCGATCGTGGTCGAGGGGAAGAGCGGCAGCTCGATCTGCGCTCGCTGGGCCGGCTTGCGCTGCTCGAAGGGGCTCGAGCGCTGGTCGTGCTCCTCGCCCAGCCCCTCGATTCGAGCCCGCACCTCCGGATTGCTGGTGCGGTGGGAGTCCCGGCGGCTGTCGTGAGCGCGATCGTTCGCGTCGAGCTCGGCCGCGATCGCCGGGCGGTTCCCGACTCCCTTGGCGAGCGTCGCCACCTCGCCCACCTTCTGCACGGCGAAGGCCATCCAGGAGCGCATCTCGTCGTCGAGGTCGGCGTCCACGCCCGCCGGCTCGGCGTCGAGGTCGATCGGGGTGTGGAGCAGAGAGCAGCTGGTCGAGACGACCAACTCGTCGCAGCGGTCCCGGAGCCCCTCGAGCAGGTCGAGCGAATGCTCGAAGTCGTTGACCCAGACGTTGCGCCCGTTCACGATCCCGGCGAACAGCCACTGGTCCTTGAGCCCCTCCTGCTCGGCGATGAACTCGACGTTGTGGAGGCCGCCGTGCTCGTGGGTCGGCTTGCCGGTCGACTCGTGGACGACGCCGGTCAGGTCCAGTCCGACCCCCTCGACCGGCAGGTCGCGCAATACCCCGTAGGCGTCGCCGACGTGGTCGAAGTAGGTCTTGACCAGCAGGCGGGGGCGCTCATGCACCTTGCAGAGCTCCTCGTAGGCGAGCCGCAGCGCGTCGAGCTCGCGCTCGGAGCGGTCCTCGACGAAGCAGGGCTCGTCGAGCTGCACCCAGGTCGCGCCCTGCCCGGCGAGCCGCTCGATCACCTCGCCGTAGACCTCGACCAGGTCCTCGATCAGATCGAGCGGGTTGAAGTCCTCCGAGACGCCGTCGGCGGGCTTGGAGAGCAGCAGGAAGCTGACCGGCCCGATCAGGACCGGCACGGTGTCGATGCCGAGCTCCTCCATCGCCTCGGCGTGCTCGTCGAACGGCTTCGTGGAGGAGAGCGAGAACTTCGTCTTCGGCCCGAGCTCGGGGACGATGTAGTGGTAGTTGGAGTCGAACCACTTGGTCATCTCCATCGCGGTGACGTCGACCCCGTCCTCCTGGTGCCCGCGCGCCATCGCGAAGTAGGTGTCGAGATCCACCTGCCCGCCGTCCCAGCCGTAGCGGTCGGGCACGGCGCCGACCAGGCCGACCGTGTCCAGCACCTGGTCGTAGTAGGAGAAGTCGTTGGAGGGGATCAGGTCGATGCCCACGTCCTGCATCACGCGCCAGTTCTCGAGCCGGATCTGCTTCGCGGTCTTCGCCAGCTCCTCGGCGGAGGACTTGCCGGCCCAGTAGGCCTCGGTCGCGAACTTGAGCTCGCGCTGGCGGCCGATGCGCGGAAAGCCGGAGACGTTGGAGAGTGCCATGAGACCCGCCAGGCTAGCGACCCGGCGTGGGGCGCGCTTCGTTTCTGGTCCGTCCGAGCCGGCCTAGCTGACGGGCAGGCGCCCCTCGGCGTGCTCGCGGGCCCGAGGCCGCTCCGAGAGGCGAACGGGGGCGGCGGAGAGCGCGCGCAACCGCATGTCCGACCAGGTGACGCCCTCGCGGACCAGGGCGGGAACGCCGAGGGCGACCGCGGTGGCGATCTCGACCGCCTGCAGGACGACGCCGTACGCGAAGGCGTCGGCGGCCGGGACGCTGAAGCCGGCGGTCAGCACGCTGATCACGGCGAGCTGGAAGATGCCGATGTTGGAGGGGGTCGCGGGGACGACCGCCGTGACGTTGACCGCGAACAGGCACGCCGCGGCGGCGCCGATCCCGACCCGATGGTCGAGCCCGAGCGCGGTGAACAGCGCCCAGCAGGCGAGCAGCTGCAGCGCCCAGGCGCCGAGCTGGGCGAAGGCGGCGAAGGCCCCCCGGCGGGGCTCGCGGAAGACGCTGAGCCCGGTTCGCACCTGGCGCAGCGCGCTTCGGGCG
>JBOGZI010000153.1:0-8325 GCA_050697275.1 Solirubrobacterales bacterium
GGGTCGCGGCGGCGCGCGGCTGATGCCGCGTCGCCTCCGCCAGGGCCTCGGGAAGCTTCGCCTCGGCGAGGGCGCTCATGACCCCGCCTTCGCCCGCTGCGCGCTCAGCTCGGCCATCACCGCCGCGTGGACCTCGCCGACCGGGCCGCTCGCGTCCACCACCCGGACGCGCTGGGGGTGGCGCCGGGCCACCTCCTCGTAGCCGGCGGCGACCTGCCGCTGCAGCTCGAGGCCCTCGCCCTCGAAGCGGTCGGCGGCCCGGTCGGAGATCCGCTTGGCCGCCTCCGCCGGGTCAAGCCGCAGCACGATCGTCAGATCTGGCCAGAGCCCCTCGGTGGCGATGCCGCAGAGCTGCTCGACGCGGGCCGCCCCGAGACCGCGGGCGATCCCCTGGTAGGCGACGCTCGAGTCGCTGAAGCGGTCGCAGACCACGTCGCGCCCCTCGTCCAGCGCCGGGCGGATCACCTCCGCCACCAGCTCGGCCCGGGCGGCGCAGAACAGCAGCAGCTCCGCGAGCGGTTCGAGGGCCAGCCCCGGCTCCTTCAGCACCTCGCGGATCCGCTCGCCGGCGGCGGTCCCGCCCGGCTCGCGCACCGAGCCGGTGCCCTCACCGAGCTCCTCGGCAAGCAGCTTTGCCTGGGTCGACTTGCCGGACCCGTCCACGCCCTCGAGCGAGATGAACATTCGATTCCCAGGCTATCCGTGCGGGCGGCCGGCGGGACGCTAGCGCTTGGCGCGTGGCTTGCTCTTGGAGCGGGCACCGTTCTTCCCCCGGGCGCCGTTGCCCGAGCCTCGGGCGCGCTTCACCTTCGTCGCCGATGCCTGGCCCGCGACCTTCGCCTTCTCGGCCTTCGTCGCCTTGGCGGCCTTGGCGCCGTCGGCATCGGCCTTGCCGTCCTTCTCCGCTGCCTCGGCGGCCTCCTTGGCCTCCTTGGCCGCCTCGCGCTCGGCGCGGCGGCGCTTCATCTCCGCCATCGAGGGGCAATCGTCGTTGAGGCAGAGCTTCCAGGGACGGCCGCGGAAGGGCATCACCATCAGCCGGGGAGTCCGCCCGCAGACCGAGCAGCGGTCCTCGAGCTTGTAGAGGCCGCGGACCCGCTGCGGGAGCGGCATCGTCTGGTCGCAGGAGTCCGGCGAGTCGGGGTTGTCGCCGTCCCAGCCCTGGCAGCCGACGAACCGCTTGCCCGACTTGCGCGCCTTGATGATCCGCAGCATGTTCGGGGTCCCGTCCTCCTGCTTTCGTCCCGCCTCCTCGCAGACGATGCAGGGACCGAGGATCCGGTCCTGGTCCATCCCGGCCCAGACCTCCTTGGCGAACTTTCGCCACTTGGCGTCCTCGTCGTCGGTCTTGACGTCGTCCCCCATCTCGTCGAAGGCCGAGCGCAGCATGTCCCGGCTGTCGGCGAGCACCTTCTCCTTGGTCATCTCGCCCGCGGCGATCTGATCCATCTCCGCCTCCATCTCGGCGGTCATCTCCGGGGTCGCCATCCGCGGCACGTAGTGCTCGAACGCCTTGCACATCGCGATCCCCGTCTCCGACGGCTCGGGCGGGTTGCCGAAGACGTAGCCGCGGTCATAGAGCTTCTGGATGATGTCCGCGCGGGTCGCCTTGGTGCCGAGGCCACGCTCCTCCATCAGCTCGATCAGCTTGCCCTGGCTGATCCGGGGCGGCGGCGGCGTCTCCTTGCCCTCCATCTCGACCCCCTCGAGCTCGAGCTCCTGGCCCTCCTCCAGCTTCGGGATCTCGGTGTCGGCGGAGCGCGCGTAGGTGTAGATCGCCGCGAAGCCGGGGTCGAGCACCACCGAGCCGCGCACGAAGTAGATCTCCGGTCCCGCGGCTCCCTGGATTGTCTTGTCGGGCGCGGCCGCGATGTTGGCCCGGGTCGATTCGGTCACCATCGGCGGCGAGAAGGTGGCGAGGAAGCGGCGGACGATCAGCTCGTAGACCTTGCGGTGCTGCTCGGAGCGCGCCTCGAGCCGCTTCGGGTTGACCGCCTGGGTCGGGTAGATCGGCGGATGGTCGGTGGTCTCCTCCTTGCCGCGGGTCGGCTCGAGCTTGCCCTCGAGCAGGAACTCGGCCGCCTTGAAGTCGTCGATCTTCACCAGCGAGCTGACCAGCTCCTTCACGTTGAGCGACTTGGGATAGACGGTGTTGTCGGTACGCGGGTAGGAGACGTAGCCGTCCATGTAGAGGTCCTCGGCGATCCGCATCGCGCGTGAGGGCGTGATCCCGAGCCGGCTCGACGCGTCGGTGGTGAAGGCGGTCGTGTTGAGCGGGGTCGGCGGCTTGCGATTGCTCTTGCGCGCCTTGATCTCGGTGACCGTGCCGGGACTCTTGGTGTTGGCGACCGCGGCCTCGGCCTCCTCCTTCTTCCAGAACTTGTCGGTGGAGTGCTCGGCCTCGAATGATTCGGCCGCGGTGTTTGTGGCGGCCGTTGATGGTGAGTGGCCGAAGGTCGCCCTCACCTCCCAGAAGGGCTCGGGCACGTGGGCGCGGCGCTCGAGCTCTCGCTGCACGATCAGGCCGAGGGTCGGGCTCTGCACGCGGCCCACCGAGAGGAAGTTGGAGCCGAAGCGCCGGGTGGCGGTGGAGACCGCGCGGGTCAGGGTGGCGCCCCAGATCAGGTCCATGTCCTGGCGGGCGGCGCCGGCGTTGGCCAGCGGGTAGGAGAGCTCGTCGAGCTCGGAGAAGGCGCGCTCGATCTCGTCCTTGGTCAGGGCCGAGTAGCGGGCCCGCTTGACGGCGCTGCCCGTCGCGCCCCCATTGCCACCGTTCATCTCGAGAGTGGCCAGATCGGGGTTGGCCTCGAGGACCTCGTGCAGCGCCTCGAGGCCGATCAGCTCGCCCTCGCGGTCGTAGTCGGTCGCGATCACCAGGTCGTCGGCGTCCTTGGCGACCTTCTTCAGGGCCTTGACCACGTTCTTGTTGGTCGGCTCCTTGATCAGCTCCGCGTCGATCAGATCGCGCGGGTTGGTCTCCTGCCAGTTGGAATAGGACTCGGGGAAGGCAGGGTTGAGCACGTGCCCCTTGAGGCCGATCGCGAGCTGGGGCCCATCGTCACCCTTCCACTCGTAATAGGGCACCTTGAAGGCGGCGGACTCCTTGGCGGTGCCGCCGCTGAGGATCTCGGAGATCTTCTTGGCGCTGTTGTTCTTTTCGGTAACGATCAGTCGCATTGGCTCCGTCCACGGTAGCCGCAGGCGACGACGCCGCCGCCCACTTCCCCCAGGGCGAACGGTCGGCGAGGGTAGCAGGGGGTTCAGCGGCCCCGGCCCGGTCTAACCTTCCCCTGATGCCTGCTGCGGCCTTCGAGGGCAAGGAATGCGTCTGCCAGTTCGATCGCGGGATCTGCGACCAGACCTGCGTGCGCGACATGCTGGAGACCCCCTTCTACATGGCGGCCCTGAAGCTGAAGGGGCGCCGCTGCCTGGTGGTGGGCGGCGGCGAGGTCGGTTTGGAGAAGATCGAGGGCTTGCTGCTCTGCGGCGGCGACGTCGCGCTCGTCGCCCCCGAGGCGATCTCCGCGGTCGCCCAGCTCGCCGAGGAGGGCTCGATCTCCTGGGAGCGGCGCGAGTTCCGGGAGGCCGACCTCGACGGCGCCTTCCTCGCGATCGCCGCGACCAGCGAGACCGACGTCAACATCGCCGTCTCCGAGGCGGCGGAGCGCCGGGCGATGCTGGTCAACGTGGTCGACGTGCCACCGCTCTGCAACTTCATCCTGCCGGCGATCGAGCGCTCCGGCCCGCTCGCGATCGCGATCTCGACCGCCGGGGCCTCACCGGCGCTCGCCAAGCGGATGCGCGACGAGATCGCCGAGCGCTTCGGCGAGCCCTACGCGCGCCTGGCCGTCATCCTCAACGACCACCGCGGCTGGGCGAAGCGAACCCTGCCCACCTACCAGCAGCGCAAGCAGTTCTTCGAGGGGATCGTCAACGGCGACCCCGACCCGGTCGAGATGGTCCGCGAGGGCCGCGAGCGCGAGCTCCAGCAGCTGATCGAGGCCGCCAAGGAGCGCCACGGCGCGGTCGCGGGGGCCACGGACTGAGCGGTCACCGCTGTCACCCCACTGACAACCGGCCTCGGACCTCGCCGAGCTGAGGGTCGCGGGACGTAGGGTTGCACCCGATGAGGGGACCGCTGATGGGGAGACGGGTGCTCGCGGTCGCGCTCGGCGCGTTGGTGGCCTTTCCGGCCGCCAGCCACGCGACGGTGACGATCGGCAGCAACCTGGGGAGGGAGCCGGATAGCACTCCCGACGACAACCTGACCGGGGCACAGGAGACCCTCCCAGCCGGCGCTCAGGCTGCCGGCGGGGTCACCTCGCCCGTGAACGGCGTCGTCACCCTGTGGCGGGCCCGGGCCGCAGACACTGGGCCGTTGAGCCTCAAGGTCGTTCGGCCGGTCGGGGGCGGTCTCTTCACGGGCGCGGGCACCAGCTCCCTGGTCACGCCCGCCCCCAACAACATCAGCTCCTTTGCGTCCTCGATCCCGATCTCGATCGGCGATCGCATCGGAATACACAACACTGGCTCCTTCGGCTCGCTGGAAATTGCGCTCGGGGAGCCGGGCAGTGTGGCCAACGCTTGGGTGCCGGCACTCATCGACGGGGGGCCTGGCCGCGCGCCCAGCGCATCGGAGGCAGTCGAGCTGACCGTCAACGCCGACATCGAGCCGACCTCGGCGTTCACGATCGAGAAGGTGCAGAAGCTGAAGAAGAGCAGGCTCCGGGTGACGGTCGACCTGCCCAACCCGGGCACCCTGACCGCGGGAGACAGCCGCGACGCGAGCACCGCCAGTGCGGCCGCCAAGAAGAAGAAGAAGAAGAAGAAGAAGAAGAAGAACTTCCTTCGGCGCAGCACCGCAACGGCGACCGCGCCGGGCCAGGTGACCCTGATCGTCCGCGCGACCAAGGCGGCCCGCAAGGCCCTGAAGCGGAAGTTCAAGAAGACCGGCACCAAGAAGGCGAAGGTCAAGGCGAAGCTGAAGCTCTCCTTCACCCCTCCCTTCGGTACGCCGGCGACGAACGTCACCAAGGCGAAGCTCAGGCGATGAGCCAGCTCTCAGCCGGCGCCGGCGGCGAGCCGCCTATTCGACGTCGCGGGCGTGCAGCAGCGCCCCGGCCGCGGCGGAGAGGGCGGCGATCCAGGCGAGCATCAGGGCGAGCGCCGGGCCGAAGGAGAGGAAGTCCACGCCCGAGAGCCCTGCATCGCCGGACTCGTATCCGCCGATCGCGTCGGGCAGCGCCCCGAGCGGGCTGAAGCGCTCGACCTCCGGCGCCAGCGCGCCCAGCAGGGGGTCGACGACGAAGGAGAAGACGAGGATCGCGACGATCGCGGTGGGCTGGTTTCTGACCAGGCCGCCGAGGCCGACGCCGACCGCGCCGAGCAGAGAGGCGACGAGGGCGTTGCGGGCAACCTGACCGAGGAGCTCGTCGAAAGCGGGCGTGGGCAGATCGCGGGATTCGAGGATCGCGTAGCCGATGATCGCGGTGGTGATCGAGATCGTCAGCGACAGCAGCGCTCCCGCCGCCGCGAAGGCGAGCACCTTCGCTGCGAGAAAGCGGATCCGGTCGGGGGCTGCGAGCAGGGAGCTGGTGATCGTGCGGTGGCGCCACTCCCCGGTGATCCCCACGATCGCCAGGATCATGATGAAGAGGCTGCTGACGTCGACCTGGAAGACGTCGACGAGCACGGTGCCCCGCGTCGGCTCGCTGAGCGAGGCCGCGAGGATCACGGACAGCAGCGAGAGGCCGATCGCGACTCCAGCCAGCGCGTAGAAGGTGCGGGTGGTGCGGAGCTTGATCATCTCCGCGTGCAGCAGCGGCTTCAGCTCTCCTCCTCCCTCTCACCGCCGGTCAGCTCGAGGAAGGCCTCCTCGAGCGAGCGCGAGACCGCCACCAGCTCGCTGAGCGCGATGCGGCTCTGGTTCGCAACCTCGCCCACGGCGCTGGGCTCGGCGCCGCGCACCAGCAGGGCCCCCGAGCCCTCGGGCTCGGCTGCCAGCCCACGCTCGCCCAGGGCCGAGGCGAGCCGCTCGGTGTCGTCGGCGCGCACCCGGGTGACCGGGCCCCCCGGCGAGCCGAGCACGCCCTCGAGCGAGCCGCTCGCCCGCAGGGTGCCGTGCGAGATCACGACCACGTCGTCGACGCTCTGGGCCACCTCGGAGAGCAGATGGCTGGAAACGAGCACGGCCCGGCCGCGCTCCGCCTCGGCGCGCAGCAGCTCCCGCATCCAGCGGATCCCGGGCGGGTCGAGCCCGTTGGCGGGCTCGTCCAGCACCAGAACCTCAGGCTCCCCGAGCAGCGCCGCGGCGATCGCAAGGCGCTGGCGCATCCCCATCGAGTAGCCCTTCACCCGTCGGTTCTTTGCGGCGGCCAGCCCGACCTGCTCGAGCACCTCGTCGACCCGGGCCGGGGGGTGACCGCCGGCGGCGGCGAGGATGCGTAGGTGGTTGCGGCCGGTGCGGCCCGGGTGATAGCTCGCGTCCTCGAGCACCGCGCCCACCTCCGCGCTCGAGTGTGGCAGCTCGCCGTAGCGGCGGCCGGCGAAGCTCGCGGTGCCCGCGTCGGCGTGGACCAGCCCGAGCAGGATCCGCAGCGTCGTGCTCTTGCCGGCGCCGTTCGGGCCGAGGAAGCCCGTCACCCGTCCCGCGGTGACCTCGAAGGAGAGCTCGGAGACGGCCTGAACCGCGCCGAAGCGCTTGCTGATCCCCTCGATCTCGATCGCCGCCATCGGGGGCGGCACTCTAGGGGCAGCCCGGGCCGCCGGGTCCGGCGGACCTCGCTCCCGCCGAGCGGCGGATCAGTCTTGCTTGTCCCCGAGCGCGAGCAGGTAGTCGCCCGGGTAGCCGTCGGCACCGCCCGCGGCGAGCTCCTCGGCGAACTGGTCGCGCAGCGCGGCGCGCAGCGCCTCCCACTTGCCCTCCGGCTCGAGCGTCCGCTTGGCGGTGATCACCGGCCCGAACTTGGTTTCGAACAGCTCGATCGCCTCGTCGGCCGACTCGAACTTGAAGGTGACCGCCCGCTCCTCGAAGCGAAGCTCGATCCCGGTGCCCTCGAAGAGATTCGTGACGTGCTCCTCGGTCCCCCACAGCGGCGGGGGCTGAAAGCCCTCGGGCGGTGGCGGCATGTGGCTCGCGGTCGTCTGGAAGAAGCGCCCCACGCTTCCCTCCGACCGCCAGCTGGCGAGCCCGATCCGGCCGCCCGGCCTCAACACCCTGGCCGCCTCGCGCGCCGCCGCCCGATGGTCGGGCGCGAACATGATCCCCACCGTGGAGAGCACCACGTCGAAGCTCCCGTCCTCGAAGGGGAGCTGCTCGGCGTCCCCCTCGATCCAGTCGATCTCGACCCCGGCCGCCTCGGCCTCGCGGCGTCCCGCCTCCAGCAGCTCGGGCACCAGGTCGAGACCGGTCACCTTGGCCCCGCTTTGCGCGGCCGGGATCGTGGCGTTCCCGGCGCCGCAGGCGATGTCCAGGACCTTCTCGCCCTCCTTCATCTCGACGCGCTCGACGGTGGTGGCGCCCATCTCGGCGATCTTGTCGGCGACCAACGGGTAGTCGCCCGCCGACCACACCGCCTTGGCGCGCTGCTTCTCCTCGGTGAGCTCTGCCATTTCCCCCCCTTCGTCGCTCGAACTGCTGAGGCCCAGCCTTTCACAGAGGCGCCGGCGCCGGCTGCCGATCAGCCCTCCGGCAGGGCGAAGATCGCGACCGCGGCGAACTGGCAGATCGCCGCGGCGATCACCAGCAGGTGGAAGACCTCGTGGTAGCCGAAGACCTCGGGGTTGGGGTCCGGCCGCTTCCGCGCGTAGACGATCGCGCCGAGCGTGTAGAGGACGCCGCCGACCGCGATCAGCCCGAAGCCGACCGGCCCGAGCCTGTCCCAGAGCTGCGGAAAGGCGGCGACGGCGATCCAGCCGGTGGAGAGATAGACCGCCGCGGTGACCGGCTTCGGGGCGTCCCACCAGGCGAGGTTGAGGATCACCCCGGCGAGGGCGCACGACCAGACCGCGACCAGGACGATCGTGGCGAGAGTCCCGTGCAGGACCAGCAGCGCGAAGGGCGTGTAGGTGCCCGCGATCAGGACGAAGATCATCGTGTGGTCGAGGCGCCGCATCCAGCGCCGGGCGGCCGGACGCCAATCGATCCGGTGATAGAGGGCGCTGACGCCGAGCAGCGCCGAGAGGCTGGCGGCGTAAATCGCGGCGGCCAGGGTCGCCTGGCCCTCCGGCGCGAAGATCACCAGGGCGGCGCCGGCAACCAGCGAGACGAAGAACGCCCATTGGTGCGAGACGCCGCGCAGCCGGGGCTTGGGGATCGCGCTGGCC
>JBOGZI010000154.1:0-3750 GCA_050697275.1 Solirubrobacterales bacterium
CAGCATGCCCCGGCCGGAGGGGTCGATGCTGCTGCTGGCCGCGACCGACCCGGCCTACCCCTACGGGGCGACCTTGCCCTGGCCCCGGCTCGAGGGCCAGCGCCGGCCGGCGCGCACGGCGGGCGCCTACATCCTGATGCGCGACGGCGAGCCGCTGCTCTACGTGGAGCGCGGTGGCAAGGGCATCCTGCGGCTCACCCAGCTCTCCGAGGAGGAGCTGGCCGCCGCGCTCGCCGAGCTGGCCGCGGCGGCGCGCGACGGGCTGGTCGACAAGCTGGCGATCGAGCGCCTCGACGGCGAGGCGGTGATCGGCTCTGGGATGGAGGCGTCCCTGATCGAGGCGGGGTTCAGGCGCCAGCCGCGCCGTCTCGTCGCCTGAGCACCGCCAGCAGCGCCTCGACGACCTCGGGGTCGAACAGGCTACCGGCGTGCTCGGCGAGCTCGCCGCAGGCCTCGGCGTGTGACATCGCCCGCCGGTAGGGCCGGTCGGAGGTCATCGCGTGATGGGCGTCCACCGCGAGGACGATGCGGGCGCCGAGCGGGATCTGGGCCCCCTTCAGCCCATCCGGGTAGCCGCTGCCGTCCCAGTGATCGTGCGCGTGGCGGACGATCGTCCTCACCCCGTAGAGGAGACTAGTCCTGTAAATCACACGCGTCCTCGGCATTTCTCGTTCAGGCTTCCGGGCGCTTTTCCCTGGACGTTTGACCGAGCCCGCCGCTCCCCGGACGGCCGTCCGCGCCCCGGTGGCCCGAGGCGCGATAATCGCCCCAGCGTGGCTACCGGGAGCGAAGGCGTCGTCGAGCTGCTGCGGCGCGTGCCCCTCTTCTCGGAGCTTTCCGAACCCGAGTTGGAGCGCGTCGCCAGCGTGGCGGTCCCGCGGACCTATCCGCGGGACACGCGCGTCTTCCACGAAGGAGACCCGGGCGACGCCTGCTACATCGTCCGGGCGGGGAGCTGCCGGGTCACCCGCGAGCATCCCGACGGGCGCGCCATCACCCTGGCGACCCTGGGGCCCGGCGCGATCTTCGGAGAGCTCGCCATGTTCGACGGCGAGCGGCGCTCGGCCAGCGTCGAGGCGAGCGAGAACACGGAGCTGCTCGCGCTGCCCGGATCCGACGTCCGCACCCTGATCCGGGAGCACCCGAAGGTGGCCGAGAAGCTGGTCGTCGCCCTGACCCGGCGCCTCCGCGACGCGAACGAGCGGATCAGCCGGCAGTCCTTCCAGACCGTGCCGAGCCGCGTCGCCGGCGTGCTCAGCCAGCTGCTCGCCGAGGAGCCGCTGGCGCCCGTGGTCAGGGACGGGGTGACGATCCGGCTGCGCCAGTCCGATCTGGCGCAGCTCGCGGGCACCTCGCGCGAGAGCGTCAGCCGCTTCCTCGCCACGCTGGAGCGGGCGGGCGTCGTCCAGGTGGGGCGCGGCCGGGTGACGGTGCTCGAGCCCGAGCGCCTGCACGCCTACATCTACTGATGCGCTCCCCTCCCCCCGAGGAGCAGCGGGCGCGCATGGTCGAGCGACAACTGCGGGACCGGGGCATCAAGGACGAGCGGGTGCTGGGGGCGATGGCGGCGGTCCCGCGCGAGCAGTTCGTCCCGGAGCGGCTGAGCCGGAGCGCCTACAACGACTCCGCCCTGCCGATCGGGCACGAGCAGACGATCTCCCAGCCGTGGGTGGTGGCGGCGATCTGCCAGGCGCTGGAGCTCTCGGGCGACGAGAAGGCGCTCGAGATCGGCACGGGCTCCGGCTACTCGGCCGCGGTGCTGGGCCGGCTGGCGAGACGGGTGATCGGCATCGAGCTCATCCCGGAGCTCGGCGAGGAGGCGCGCCGCCGCCTGGAGGAGCTGGGGATCGACAATGTCGAGGTGATCGTCGCCGACGGCAGCCGCGGCTACCCCGACGAGGCCCCCTATGAGGCGATCGCCGTCCACGCCGCGACCCCCGAGGTACCCCACTCGCTACTCGCTCAGCTCGCCCCGGGGGGCCGGCTGGTGGTCCCGATCGCGACCGGGTCGGCGGACCTGCTCACCGCCTTTCACCTCACCGAGGAGGGACTGCGCCAGGAGACGATCGGCCCCTGCCGCTTCGTGCCGCTGCTGGGCGCGGAGGGATTCGGCGCCAGGGGGTAGGCTCGCCCCGTGTCCGACCCCCTCTACGTACTCAACTTCTATTCCTCCCTGTTCGCCGACCAGCTGAAGCGCGGCCGCAAGACCGCCACGATCCGCCTCGGCGACAAGTCCCGCAAGTACAAGCGGGGGCAGGTCATCTGGGTGACGATCGGCTTCCGGCACCACCCCCGGGAGAAGATCTTCGCCGCGGTGATCGACGACGTCGAGGTGAAGCGGGTGGAAGAGCTCTCCCCCAGGGACATCGAGCACGACAACCCGGAGTTCCGCCGCCTCGAGGACACCGTCCAGTTCCTGGAGAAGATCTACACCCGGCCGATCTCGATGGAGGACACGGTCACCGTGATCCGCTTCTCCCAGATCGTCGAGCGCCCCAGCGCCCAGCTCGGGAACGGCGAGCCGCCCTCGCCGAACTGACCGGTGCTGGCGCGCGGGTCCTGTCGGCTGCGCACGGGTGGCCGCGCAAGGGCGCGGACACCCGTGCTCGCCGCCGCCCGCGCGACAGACGGAGAGTTGGCCGGCGATGTCTGAATACCGCTTCCTGACGAGCTGGCTGCTGGAGGCGGATCGCGAGCGGATCTGGGACGCGATCTACGAGTCGGAGCGCTGGCCCGAATGGTGGCGCGGGGTGCTCGAGGCGGAGAAGCTGGAGGAGGGCGACGAGGCGGGCGTGGGGCAGTACGGCCGCTACGTCTGGAAGTCGAAGCTGCCCTACAAGGTCGAGTTCCACGCCCGCACCACGAGGGTCGAGAAGCCCCACCTGCTGGAGGGCACGGTCGAGGGAGAGCTGGCCGGGACCGGGACCTGGCGCCTCTACGAGCAGGCCGGGACCACCGCCGTCCTCTATCGCTGGGAGGTGCGCACCACCAAGGCCTGGATGAACCTGCTCAGCCCGATCGCCCGCCCGATCTTCGCGGTCAACCACGATTACGTGATGCGAAACGGCGGCGAGGGCCTCGCGAAGCTGCTCGGCGCCCGCCTCCTGGCCGCCGACTAGAGACGCGCTCTGGTTACAATCTCAGCCTGGCACTCTCAAGGGGAGAGTGCCAACGACGTAGAGAACTTGGTAGCACCCTGCAGAAGCCCACATACGGAGGTACGCAGATGAAGTTGAAGCCACTTGGCGATCGCCTGATCGTTCAGGCCTCGGAGGAGGAGGAGACGACAGCCAGCGGCATCGTGCTCCCCGACACCGCCAAGGAGAAGCCGCAGAAGGGGAAGGTCGTCGCCGTCGGCGAGGGCAACTGGGATGAGGATGGCGAGAAGCGCATCCCTCTCGACGTCAAGGAGGGCGACGAGGTCCTCTATTCCAAGTACGGCGGCACCGAGATCACCGTGGACGGTGAGGACCTGCTCGTCCTGCGCGAGTCGGACGTGCTCGCGAAGGTCGGCTAGCAAGAGGACTTAAGTCGCCGCCTCCTCGGCTTCGCGTCCGGGGGCGGCTTGGAAGGAGGACGCACAGATATGGCTCACAAGGAGCTCAAGTACGACGAGGAGGCCCGGACTGCCCTGCAGTCGGGGGTCGACGCTGTGGCCAATGCGGTCAAGGTGACCCTGGGCCCGAAGGGGCGCTACGTCGTGCTCGACAAGAAGTTCGGCGCGCCCACCATCACCAACGACGGCGTCAC
>JBOGZI010000155.1:0-4400 GCA_050697275.1 Solirubrobacterales bacterium
CCGCCCCGCAGATCCGCGAGCTGCGCCGCCCGACCGAGCCGCCGGTCCCGTTCGGGCTTGTTCAGGCACTCGGGATCGTCGGCGCACTCGTCCTCACCGCGATCGGTCAGGGAGCCGAGATCCTCGACGGCGCGGCAACCGGCGAGACCTGGCTCAAGGCGGGAGCCAACCTGATCGTCTCCCTCGCGGTGGCGAACCTGGCGGTCCTGCTCGCCAGGGTCGGTCGCTAGCCGGTGCGGCGCCGGTAGCGGCCGAACAGCTCACCGCCCCGCTCGAGCAGCCAGACGAGCTCCAGCTCGGTGACGTCGGGCAGCGCGCCCTCGAGGATCCGCGGCGCCTCGCCGCCGGCGAGCTTCGGCGCGATGGTGAGATAGAGCTCGTCCGCGAGGTCCCCCTCGCGCAGGCGGCCGTGCAGCGTGGGCCCACCCTCGCAGAGCACCGAGCGGATGCCGCGCTCGCTTCGCAGCCACTCCAGGCCGCGGTCGAGCTCGACTCCGTCGGGGTGGCGAACGCAGGTGACCGGCGTCGGGGTCTCCGGCGGCTGCTCCTCGGAGGCCGTGAAGACGACTACCCGCCCGCCGCCGTCGGTGAACAGCGGTGCGTCCCAGGGCAGCTCCAGCCGGTTCGAGACGATCACGGCGAGCGGGTCGTGGGCGAGGCCGGTCCGCTCGCGGTAGGCGCGCAGGTCGGGGTCGGAGACGATCCGCCCGTAGCGCTCCACCCGCATCGTCCCCGCCCCGATCATCACCGCGTCGAAGCGGGTCCGGAGCCGCTGCAGCATCTCCGTGTCAGTCTCCGAGCCGATCGGGCCGGAGTGTCCCGAGATCGCCGCGCGGCCGTCCAAGGTGGTGGCGAAGTTGAGGGCCAGATGCGGGCGGTCCGGCCGGGCGAGCGAGGCGTAGTCCAGCTCGGCGAGCTGCTCGGCGACCGTCGTCTCGGCCGGATCCGGAAGCAGGCGGCGCACGGCATGGGTCTCGCCGGGGATCCGCGGCTGCTCCTCGACCGGGGCGGAGGGCTCCACGGGGGCGTCCGCGCTCATTCGCGCGCCTCGATCTCGCCGACGTGCTCCACGTTCGCGGTGTCGTCGGCCTCGGGGCTGGGCTCGCCCGCGAACCAGGCGTCGAGGATCTCGGCGAGCTCGGCTTCGGAGGTGGCGCGGAGGCTGAGCGCGAGAGCGTTGGCGTCGTTCCAGCGCCGCGCGCCCTCGGCGGTCTGGGCGTCGCCGCAGAGCGCCGCGCGAACACCCGGCACCTTGTTGGCGGCGATCGAGGCGCCGGTGCCGGTCCAGCAGCAGACGATCGCCTGCTCGGCGCGGCCCTCGGCGACGTCCCGCGCCGCGGCCTCGCTGGCCCAGGCCCAGTCGTCGCGCTCCTCCTCGGAGAGGGCCCCGTGCGGGACTGGCTCGTGGCCGCGCTTGCGGAGCTCCTCCAGCAGGGGCTCCGCTATCCCGACCCGCTCGTCCGCTGCCACCGCAACGCGCACGAAGAAAAGCGTAGTCTTCGCCGTCGGCCGAGCCCGGCCGGCCCCCTCGCCGGCCTCGGCACGGCTACCTGCGGACCAGCTTCACCTTCGTGGTCTGGGTGTTCGCAAGGCCCCCGGTCGGCACGTAGGTGACCAGCACCTTGAGCTTCGCCTTGCCCTTCTCGCGGAGCTTGCGGCGGACCTTCCTGCCCTTCTTTCCCTTCGTCGGCGCGATCCGCAGCCTCGCCTCGCCGCCGGAGACCGCCAGGCTCTTGCGGGCGATCCCCGCGCCGCCGCCGATCGGCTGCACGCCCTTGCCGGAGAGCCCCAGCTCCCCCGGACCAGGCACGTTCACCAGCAGGAAGGCGATCCCCTTCTTCTTGTTCTTCAGCAGCTTGCCGAGGTCGAAGTGATTGGAGGGGACGGTCGCGAGAGGCGATCCACTGCTGCCGCCGCCCGAGCCGCCGCCGGAGGAAGTACAGGGCGGGAGCGGCGTCCCCGGCTCGCCGAAGCGCTGGACGCGGTTGTTAGACGTGTCCGCGACCCAGACCGCGCCACGGCAGTCGATCCCGAGGCCAGTCGGGAAACTGAGCTGGCCGACCCCGCCACCCGAGCTGCCCACCTGACAGCCGCTGGCCGTGGTGCAAACCTCGAACGCCATCGCCCCGGTGTCGACCCCCCAGCCGAATGCCCGGGTGAAGGAGGGCCCGGCTGTGGCGAACGCGCTGATCCGGTTGTTGTTGGTATCGACGACGTTGAGGTTTCCGGTTCCGTCGATCCCGACGCCGGTCGGAGCGTCGAGCTGGCCGGCCCCGGCCCCGGGGATCGGCATCTCGCAGCCGCTGGCCGTGGTGCAGACCTCGAACGCCGTCGCCCCGGTGTCGACCCCCCAGCCGAATGCCCGGGTGAAGGACGGCCCGGCGGTGGCGAAGACGTTGATCCGGGCGCTGACGCCGCCCCCGACGTAGAGGTTCCCGGCGCCGTCGAGCGCCACACCGCTGGGAGATGCGAGCTGCCCAGCGCCGTTTCCGAACCTGCCCGTCTCGCAGCCACTGGCGGTGGTGCAAACCTCGAACGCCAGCGCCCCGCTGTCCACGCCCCAGCCGAAAGCGTGGGTGAAGGAGGGACCGGCTGTGGAGAAGACGCTGATCCGGTCGTTGAAGCCGTCGGACACGTAGAGGGATCCCGCGCCATCGAGCTCGACCCCCCGCGGATTGTCGAGCTGGCCAGCGCCGCCGCCGGGAGTGCCCGCCTGGCAGCCGCTCGCCGTGGTGCAGACCTCGAACGCCGCCGCCCCGGTGTCCACCCCCCAGCCGAAGGCCCGGGTGAAGGACGGCCCGGCTGTGGAGAAGACGCTGATCCGCGCGTTGTCGGTGTCGCTCACGTAGAGTCCGCCGGCGCCGTCGATGGCGAGGCCCTCCGGATCGTCGAGTTGCCCGGCGCCGCCGCCGGGAGTGCCCGCCTGGCAGCCGCTTGCGGTGGTGCAGACCTCGAACGCCACCGCCCCTGTGTCGACCCCCCAGCCGAACGCCCGGATGAAGGTGCCGTCGCCGCCGAAGACGTTGATCCGGTGCCTGGCGGTATCGGCGACGTAGACGTCGCCGGCGCCGTCGACGGCGATGTCTTGCGGGAGCCCGAACTCGCCGGCGTCGCTCCCCGCCGACCCGAACTGCGCCAACGGCACCGGAGCGGCGGCCGCCGGTGCCGCCGCGGCCATGGCGAGCGTCGTCGCGATCACCGCCGCCGCGCCCAGAAGGGCACAGCAACTCGGTCTGGGACTGCCGCGCTCGCTCATCCGGTCCTCACTGCCCCGGCTTCCTTCTCCTCCCAGGGATCCGCCTGGGAACAGGACGGATCCGAGTCGTCGCCCGCGACGTCGGCGTACCGCGTCGCCGCCTGCACGGCGGGCGCCAACGCGAGCAGAGCGGCGATTGCCGCCGCGGCCCCGCCCGGCAAGCGCGCTCGGCTTGATCACGGGACCCGCACCTCCCCGACCGGGATCGCCTCGGTCCGATCGGCGATGAACGCGGGCAGGAGGGCGAGCGCCTCCTCGCTGTCCGAAGCCTCCACCTGCCAGCAGATCAGGTGGTCCGCGTTCCCCGAGCGAGTCCGGCACGAGCCGCGCGTAGGGCGGCGGCGGAGCGGGCTGCGAAAGCCGTTCCAGGCGGCGAAGGCCACCTTGCACTCGCTCGGGGTGTGCCGGTGGATGAGCATCACGGTTGGCACCGCGCTCAGGGTGGCTGCTCGGCACCGATCCCAGTAGGGATGAGATCCCTCTGTTCGTCCCTCCATTCGGTGCTCCCGATCACGTAGCCTGGGCGGGGCGGCACTACGCTGGACGCAAAATGGGCAGCACCGCCGGCAAAAAGGAGGGGGGGCCGAAGCGAGGGACCGGACCGGATCAGCGGCGGCCCCGCCTGGTCGGGCGCGAGCGGGAGCTGGTGGCGATCTCGGCCGCCGTGGAGAACCCCGCCGGGGCGCCGATCCTCGAGCTGGTGGGCGAGCCTGGGATCGGCAAGACGGCGCTGCTCGACGAGCTGCGCGCGCTCGGCGACGAGCGCGACTACCTGGTGTTCACAGGCCGGGCGACCGAGCTTGAGGGCGAGGCCCCGTTCGCTCCGTTCGTCGATGCGCTCGATGACTACCTCGCCGGGGCCGGCGCCCGGCTCGCTGGCCTCGCGGAGGGGGAGGTCGCGGAGCTCGCCCGGATCTTCCCGGCGCTTCGCCCAGAGGTCGAGCCGGGGCCGGCACCGGAGAGCGAGCGCTACCGAGCCCACCGCGCGGTGGTGGCGCTGCTCGAGGAGCTCGGTCGCGGCTCACCCCTCCTGCTCGCGATCGACGATGCCCACTGGGCGGACGCCGCCTCCCAGGAGCTGCTCGGATACCTGCTGCGGCGCCCGCCCGCGGGCCCGGTGGTTGTCGCGGTCGCATACCGGACG
>JBOGZI010000156.1:0-9094 GCA_050697275.1 Solirubrobacterales bacterium
CAGTGCGACGCAGGCTGCGGCCGCACCCGCGAGCGCCCTCCGAATCCTTCTGCGGAGGCCATTCACGCTCGTGACCCCTTCTCCACTTCTGGGTGCGCCGGGACCGTAATGGCGGCGGGGCCACACGTCCACCGCCGCGTCATCGGGCTTACACGGATTCCGAACCCGCCGTCGTCGACTTTCGCGTCGGTCGCCGCTCTAACCTGAATCGCATGTGGGAGATCTTCGCTCCCCGGCTGCGGGCGGCGGCGCTGGTCGCCTTCCTGACGGGGCTGGTGCTGCTGCTGCTCAACCCGCCCTCGCTGGCGGGGCTGGAGGACCTGCTGACCCTGCTCGTCGTCGCCGCCGCGGTGATCCTGGTCACCGCCTGGCTGACGACGATCCTGATCGGCCAGGAGATGCCGGAGCCGGAGTTCCGGAAGCTCGTCGATCGCAGCGAGGCGCTGGCGACGCTGCCGCCGCCCGAGCAGCCGCCGAGCGAGTTCGACGAGCTGGTGATGCAGGCGCTGGACGACCTGCCGCAGGAGTTCCGCGAGGTGCTTGAGACGACGCCGGTGGTGGTCTCCAGCCGCGGCCACGAGTTCGGCGCCTACGGCCACTACATGGGCGGCACCGTCGCGCGCGACATCTACCCGGACCGGATCGTCGTCTACCAGGACACCCTGGAGCGCGACTTCGGACACGACCCCGACCTGCTGCGGGCGCAGGTGACCCGGACCGTGCGCCACGAGGTGGCCCACCACCTCGGCTGGGACGAGTCCGGGGTGCGGGGGCTCGGCTTGTAAGGATCCCGGTCGTGCGCTGGGTGCAGCTCATCGCGGCGCTGGTCGGGATCGCGGCCCTGTCCGGTGCCGCCACCGGCTGCGGCTCCTCGGACTCCGAGGTGGAGCCGGTCGCCGCCGGCGACGACTTCGACGAACCGACCGCGCTGGCGTTCCGGCCGGGGGACGAGCGCGAGCTGTGGGTGACCAACCACGGCGACGACTCGATCGCGGTCGTCTCCGAGACCGGCGCCGAGACCACGGTGGTCAACCGCCGCGACGGCTACGCGGAGCACTTCGTCGCCAGGCCCTCCGGGATCGCCTTCGACGACACCGGCGAGCAGTTCGCGGTCTCCAACGACTCGGACAACGGGGTGCGCGGGCTCGTCTTCAGGCTCAACCCGGAGCGCAACCGCTTCTTCAAGGGCAACAACTTCATGGGCCCGACCCTGTTCGAGACGGACACCTACGCGCAGGCCGGCCAGAGCAAGCGCTACCTCCAGGACTGGCCCCAGCCCGGCTACGGCCACGACCCGCCGGACGGCAGCGTCGCGCGGCCCGACTGCCCGGAGCGCTACTGGTCGGTGGAGGCGGAGTCGTGCGTCTTCCCGCGCGAGGGAAGCCACCTGGACATGCTCCACGAGACCCCGCTCAGCGCCGGGATCCTGCACTGGACGCGGAACGTCTTCTTCGTGCTCGACGGCTGCGGCAAGCGGACGGCCGACAACCGCTGCCGCGGCGACGGCCACGTCGTGATGGCGGACTTCAACCGCGACCACGAGGAGGGCAACGGGTTCCACGGCGACGGCGTGATCCGGCGCTACCCCGACGCGCCCTTCCGCCGCTCCGAGGGCGTCCCGAGCGGGATCGTCGAGCACGACGGGGCGATCTACTACGCGGACACCGGCTCGGGGGTGGTGCGCCGGCTGGACCCGGAGGCCGGCAGGACCGAGGTGCTGGTCGGACCGTGGCACCCGGGAGCGCCGAGCCACCACAAGCGGGGCACCGGGATCACCGACTGGCAGGACGCCGCGAACGGCCCTCCCGACGGTGACGATCCTGCCGCGATCGACGACTGGATCGCGAGGGCCGGTGACCACGCCCGCATCGCCGCGCCGGGCTCCTGCTGGGTCAAGCCGCAGGAGACCCTGGGCGAGTACTCCAGCCGGGTCGGCGCCCGCGGCGAGGTCGTGGTCCCGGCCGGGGAGATCGAGGAGCCCTCCGGCCTCGCCACCGACGAGGAGCGCCTCTACGTCGCCGACCACGCCACCGGCCGGGTCCACAGCTTCGACTGGAACGGGATGGAGCCCGGGCCGGTGCTGGAGACCGGCGCCGAGGGGCTCGGCGGGCTTGCGGTCGATCCCGACGGGGACTGGCTCTACCTCACCGACACCGAGGCCAACCGGGTGAGCCGGATCCGCCTCGACTGACGGGCGAGACCGTAGACTCGGCGCCGGTGACCGGAGTCGTCAAGCAGAAGCCCGCCTGCCGCCACTGCGGCGCGACCCTGAAGTACCAGGTCTCGCGCTGTCCACGGTGCGGGCGACGCTCGCTGCTCGCCATCTTCATCCCGCGCCGGATGCGCGGCTGACGCCGCAAGGATCGGTGAAGCCGTAGCCGCGTCCCGCCCCAGCCGCCGCCTTGCGCCGGAGCTTCGCGAGCGCGAGACGGTGAAGCCGCTCGAGCTCTACTTCGACCTCGTCTTCGTGCTCGGCTTCACCCAGTGCACGGCGCTGATGGCGCGCGACCCGACCTGGGAGGGGATCGCGCAGGGGCTGCTGGTGCTGGCGGTGCTCTGGTGGGCCTGGGCCGGTTACGCGTGGCTGACCAGCGTGGTCGAGCCCGAGGAGGGGCCGGTGCGGATCGCGATGTTCGGGGCGATGGCGGCGCTGCTGGTGGTGGCGCTCTGCGTCCCGGAGGCGTTCGGCGAGCGCGCGCTCGCCTTCGCGCTCGCCTACGGAGCGGTGCGCCTCGGCCACATCGCCCTCTTCGTGCTGGCCAGCCGCGACGATCCCGAGCTGCGCCGCTCGGTGACCACCCTGGCGGTCAGCACCACGATCGCGGTCGGGCTGCTCTGCGCGGCCTCGGCCGTCGAGGGGATCGTCCAGGGCGCCATCTGGGCGACGGCGCTGGCGATCGACATGGGAGGGCCGGCGATCTTCGGCCTGGCCGGCTGGAAGCTCGTCCCCGGCCACTTCGCCGAGCGCCACAACCTGGTGATCATCCTGGCGCTGGGCGAGTCAATCGTCGCGCTCGGGATCGGCGCCGAGGTGGGGCTGAGCGCCGGGGTGATCGCCGCGGCGGCGCTCGGGGTCGGGCTCGCCTCGGCGCTGTGGTGGATCTACTTCGACGTGGTGTCACTGGTCACGGCGGCTCGCCTCGCCCGGGCCGCTCCGGGCCGGGTCCAGAACGCGCTCGCCCGCGACTCCTACTCCTACCTGCACTTCCCGATGGTCGCCGGGATCGTCCTGGTCGCGCTCGGGCTGGAGGAGACCCTCGCGCACGTCGACGAGCACCTGCACACGGTGCCCGCCTTTGCGCTGCTCGGCGGGATCGCCTTCTACCTGCTTGGCCACGTGGTGCTGCGCCTGCGAAACGCCCGCTCGATCAGCCCCTCGCGGCTCGGGATGGCGATCCTGATGGTGGCGCTATGGCCCTTGGCGCTCGAGATCACCGCGCTGGCCATGGTCCTGATCGTCAACCTGCTGCTCTGGGCGATGATCGGCTACGAGAATACGCGCCTCTATGGCGACAGGCGCTACCGCCTCCGCCACGGGCTCGAGGTCGAGGTCCCTTCCCACCCCGCCCCGGCCGCCGGCAGCGGCGCCTGACGATCGCGGGACCGAGTCACCTGGCTCGCCGGGCGGGGAGCTCGGAGAGCGGGCCCAGATGCCGGAGCTTGTCCGGGTTGACGATCGAGCCCACGGACTGAATCGCACCGGCGGCGATCTCGATCGCGATCACGGCGATCAGGCTGCCCTCGGCGTCGACGGCGATCAGGCCGGGTTCACCGTTCACCTCGACTTCGCGCACGTCGGCGACGCCGAAGCGCTCGGCGTTGCGCGAGAAGCCGCGGAGCGTGCGGGCGACCCTGGAGCGTCCCTCCACCGCGCGGGCCAGGGCGGGAACCTTGCCGCCGCCGTCGCCGCGCATGGTGACGTCGGCGGCGAGCAGCCCCTCGAGCGCCTCGAGGTTGCCCTCCTCGAAGGCCTCGACGAAGCGGTGGACGAGCCGCTCGCGCTGCTCGCGGGTGGTCTCGAAGCGGGGCTCTCGCTCGCCGACGCGCTTGCGCGCTCGCTCGCCGAGCTTTCGAACGGCGTCGGCGCTCTTGCCGAGGATCTCGGCGATACGGGGGTACGGGTAGTCGAAGACCTCGTGCAGCAGGAAGGCGGCGCGCTCCTCGGGCGTCAGCGTCTCGAGCACCACCAGCAGGCCGACCGAGAGCGACTCGGCGATCTCCGCGTGGCGCGCGGGATCGTCCTCCTCGGCGGTGAGGATCGGCTCGGGCAGCCAATCCCCCACGTAGACCTCGCGTCGCGCCCGCGCCGAGCGCAGCTCGTCGATTCCGAGCCTGGTGACCACGGTGGTCAGGAAAGCCTCGGGCGACTCGATCTGCTCGCCCTTCTCGAGCTCGCGGTGGAGGCGCAGGAGGGCCTCCTGGACCAGGTCCTCCGCCTCGCTGACGCTGCCGAGCAGCCGGTAGGCCACCCCGAACGCCTTCGGGCGCAGCTCCTCGAACAGCTCCTCTTCTCGGGCCTCGGTCATGGTCAGCGCCACGACTGCGCCGGCCGGGACCCCGGGCGGGGCGCGCGCTCAGGCGAAGCGGGGCGAGACGACGATACTCCGCGGACGATCAGTCGCCCCAGGCCCCTGACGGCCAGGGTCACCATGGTGACGATCGCGGCGACCAGGCCCACGGCGAGCACGGGAATCAGGAGCGGGAGCAGCGCGGCCGCGGTCAGGATCAGGAAGGGCAGCGAGAGCGGGGCCAGCGCCAGGGTTAGGGTCCCCAGGCCGACGCCCCACTTCGACGCCTCCTCGATCGCTTCGGATCTCTCGGTGTGCATGACGTCTCCTTTCCTCGTCTACTGACCAGACGAGATGGCGGCGCGAGGTGTGACCGACGCCGGCCTGCAAGGATCGTCCGCATGAGCAAGCTCGAGGTGGAGACCCCGCACGGGGCGGCGCGGGTCCAGCTGGACGCGACGAAGGGAGCGACGCACGCGCTCGTGCTCGGTCACGGCGCGGGTGGCGGTGTGGAGGCGCCGGACCTGGTGGCGGCGAGGGACGTGGCGCTGGCCGAGGGGCTCACCGTGGCGCTGGTCGAGCAGCCCTACCGGGTCGCCGGGCGGCGCTCCCCCGCTCCGGCGAAGCAGCTCGACGCGGCCTGGATCGCCGTGCTGGAGCGCCTCCGCGAGCGGGAGCTGAGCGGGCTGGAGCCGATCGTCGGCGGGCGCTCGCTGGGCGCGCGGGTGGCCTGCCGGACCCTGGAGAAGACCGGCGGTGCCGCGGTCCTCTGCCTCGCCTTCCCGCTGCAGCCGCCGGCGCGCAAGGGCAAGGCTCGTCCCCCGAGCCGCGTCGAGGAGCTCGAGGCGGTCAGCGTCCCGATGCTGATCGTGCAGGGCGAGAGCGATCAGTTCGGGATGCCCGAGCCGGCCCCCGCGCGCGAGGTGGCGAAGGTGCCCGGCAACCACAGCCTGCGGAAGGACCCCGAGGCAGTCGCGGCCGCGGTGCGGGACTGGCTCCCCCGCGTGGCCGGGCAGGCGACAGCCGCCTAGGACGCCGGCGGGACCGCGAGCCGCTGGCTCACGGTGTCCACCCAGCAGGGGACGCCGTGGTCGAATCCGTCTCGCTCGCTCATCTCTGATTGGTTACGACCGCGCTGGGCACGAAAGCTAATCGCGGCGATGAGATCCCGGCGGCCCGGCGGTCTCACTCATCAAGCGAGCAAGGAGCGAAGCGACCATGGAGCAGGCCAACCGAAACCCGGCACTGGAGCGCCTCGACGCGCTGGTCGGCGAGTGGAAGATGGCGGCCGGGCCCCCCGGCGGCGACCCCTGGCCGGGCGAGGCGAAGATGAGCTTCGAGTGGCTGGAGGGCAGGACCTGGCTGATCCAGCGCTGGAGCGTCGAGATGCCCGAGGCGCCGGACGGGATTGTCGATCATCGGGCTCGCGGACGCCCCCGCGAGCGGGGAGGAAAAGGCATCGGGCGAGGCCTTCCGTCAGCACTACTTCGACTCCCGCGGCGTCCACCGCGTCTTTGAGATGAGCCTCGAGGGCGGGGAGTGGAAGCTGTGGCGAGATGGCCCACCCTTCGACCAGCGGATGACTGCGACCTTCAGCGACGACGGGAAGACGATCACCGGCCGCTGGGAGATCCGCGAGGAGGGCGCGGACTGGAGAACCGACTTCGACCTGACCTACACCAAGATTGGCTAACGAAAGGAGCGACCATGCTCGAGAAGAGCGAGGCATACAGCGGGTTCGCCGTCGAGGACCTCGGTGATGCGAAGCAGTTCTACGGCGAGACGCTGGGGCTGAAGACGACCGTGCTCGACGAGGAGAACGGGTTGATGCAGCTCGAGCACGCGGGCGGCAAGAACACGCTCTGCTACCAGCAGGCCGACTCGACCCCAGCCAGCTACACGATCCTCAACTTCCCGGTCGACGACATCGACAAGACGGTGGACGAGCTGAGCTCGAAGGGAGTCAGCTTCGAGCGCTACGAGGGCTTTCCCTTCGAGCAGGACGAAAAGGGCATCGCCCGCGGGATCGAGGCGAATCAGGGCCCTGACACCGCCTGGTTCAAGGACCCCTCCGGGAACGTCCTCTCGGTCCTTCAGGAGCCGTAGGCCAATTCCGCTCCCTGGCGGCGCCCCCGGAGTCGTACAGACGTCCAGCTAGTCAATATCGAGTAGCGACCTGCCGATCAGTCCCCTGAAGTCGACTGGGGGTGAACGGAATGACTGGAAGGCAAGGAAGCGCGACTCGCCGGCTCTGGCCACTGACCGGCTTGGCCGCGGGCATCGTCGCCGGCTCGATCCTCCTCGAGGAGCCCTGGCGGACGGGCCTCACCGCGGCCCTGCTGGCGCTGGCGGGGGCGCTGCTGTGGCGGTACGCCCGGCGGCAGTCCGGGCTGATCGCCTCGCTGCGCGAGTCGGCCATGGTCGACCCGCTGACGGGGCTCTTCAACCGCAGCGGCTATGAGGCCCAGATGGAGCTGGAACTGGCCAGGGCCGCCCGCGACGGGACGGAGCTCGCCTTCGTGGTCGCGGACATCGACAACTTCAAGGCGATCAACGACCGGCTCGGCCACCTCGGAGGCGACATGGCGCTGGAGCGGGTCGGCGGCAAGATCAAGCAGACGAGCCGCGGCGGCGACGTCGCCGCCAGGCTGGGAGGCGACGAGTTCGCGATCATCCTGCCCCGCACCGGCGAGGTCGGCGCGCTGGCGTTCGCCGAGCGGCTGCGCGAGCGCGTCCGCGAGAGCTTCTCCGGCACCGCCACCGACCTGACGCTGAGCCTCGGCGTGGCGCTCTTCCCCGAGGCCGGCCGGACCGCCGAGGGGCTGCTCTACGCGGCCGACAACGCGATGTACGAGGCCAAGGGCCTGGGCAAGGACCGGGTCGCCTTCCACGCCGTCGGGCCGCGACCCGGCGGCAAGGACCCCTCCAAAGACGACGCCTCCCTCGAACGAGTGGCCTGACGCCCGCGCGGCGGGATAGCTGGAGGCCGAGGAGGGTGGTGAGCTGGCGCGTCCCCCCCGCCCCGTGCACTAGGGTTTTCGGGCCTACATAATTTCGGGTAAGCCACTGGGAGGATCAATGCTCGTCAGCGCCGTTCGCGCCTCGCTTCTCACCATCGTCTTCCTGCTGGGGATCGCCGCGCCCGCCGCGGCCTCGCATCCCCCCACCCAGCACGAGCCGCAGCGGATCTCGATCGAGGACGCGCTGATGGGCGCCGACCTTCAGGCGCAGCTGCCGCTCTCGAGCTCCTTTGAGTGCGTGGACGGCATGGCCGGTCCCTACCCCTGCGAGAACGTCGACCTCGAGGGCTTCGTGCCGCTGCCGCTGCTGGGCGGTGCCACCGGCAACGACATCTGGGGCTGGACCGACCCGGCGACCGGCCGCGAGTACGCGATGATGGGGACCAGCCACGGCACCGGCTTCGTCGACGTCACCGACCCCCGCGAGCCGATTCTGGTCGGGACCCTGCCGACAGCGGGAATCCCCGACAACGTGCTGTGGCGCGACATCAAGGTGGACGGCAACTACGCATTCATCGTCTCGGAGGTGACCGGCTCGGGCATGCAGGTCTTCGACCTCACCCGCCTCCGCGACGCGGCTGAGATGCCGACGATCTTCGACGCGGACGCCTTCTACGACGAGATGAGCAGCACGCACAACATCTCGATCAACACCGAGACCGATTTCGCCTACGCGGTGGGCACCGACGACTGCCGGGCGCATGAGGACTCGGAGGATGAGGAGAACGGCGGGCTGCACATGATCGACATCAGCGACCCGCTCAACCCGACCTTCGCGGGCTGCGCCTTCAACCAGAGCTTCGCGGACGAGCAGTCGAACAACTACGTCCACGACGTGGAGTGCGTGATCTACGACGGGCCCGACCCGGACTACCAGGGCCGCGAGATCTGCTTCGGCTCGAACGAGAACGTGGTGGCGATCTACGACGTCACCGACAAGTCCAACCCGCGGGTGATCTCCAACACCGGCTACCCGACCGCCGCCTACACGCATCAGGGAGCGCTGACACCTGACAAGCGCTACTTCCTGTTCGGCGACGAGCTCGACGAGCAGTCAAACGGGCAGCCGACGACGACCTACATCATGGACGTCTCCGACCTGGACAGCCCGCCGACGCCGGTGCCGTTCGAGCACCCGACGGCCTCGATCGACCACAACATGTACACGCACGGCAACCGCGTCTTCCAGTCCAACTACAACGCAGGCTTCCGGATCCTCGAGTACGACGATGCCTCGCTCGCCGCCGGGCAGCTGAACGAGGTCGCCTCCTTCGACGTCGTGCCCGCGGTCGACATCGCGGAGTTCGCGGGGACCTGGAGCAACTTCCGCTTCCCCGGCAGCGGCAACGTCGTGGTGAGCACGATCGAGAACGAGGTCAACGGGCTGTTCGTGCTGAAGCCGACGCTGGGCGGCGGTGGCGGTGGCGGCGGCGGCGATCCCACGCCCGGAACGGGCCCTGGCCCCGGCGGTCCCCCCTCCTTCAGCGGCCCGCCGAGCTCGGTGCCGCCGAGGCCCGGCGCCAAGCCGAGCAAGCGCGCCAAGAAGTGCAAGAAGGCCAAGGGCAA
>JBOGZI010000157.1:0-1870 GCA_050697275.1 Solirubrobacterales bacterium
GTCGGAGTCCTGGGCCGCCGGCGAGGGACGGGAGGCCTACGACGCGGCCGCCGCCCGGGCGCTCGGCCGCCTCGCCACCGTCGCCGAGCTCGCCGCGCCGCTGCTGCGGGACGGGGGGGTCCTGCTCGCCTGGAAGGGGAGACGCGACCCCGAGGAGGAGGCGGAGCTCCGCCGCGCCGCGCCGAGGCTGGCGATGGAGCCGGTCGAAGTGCGGGCGGTGCGGCCTTATCCGGCCAGCCGCGACCGACACATCCACCTTCTCCGTAAGAATGGCCCGACCCCGAACGACCTCCCCCGGCGAGAAGGTATGGCGGCGAAACGTTCGTTCGGGTCCGAATAGATGGGCACGGTCTACGCGATCGCAAACCAGAAGGGCGGCGTCGGCAAGACGACGACCGCGGTCAACATGGGCGCCTGCGTCGCCCGGGACGGTCGCCAGACCCTGATCGTCGACCTCGACGCCCAGTGCAACGCCACCGTCGCCCTCGGCCTCGCCAAGGACTCCTCGCCCTCCTCCTACGACTGCCTCACCGGCGAGGTCTCCGTCGCCGAGGCGGCCCGGCCCGCCGGGCCCGACAACCTCTGGGTCGTCCCCGCCCACGTCGACCTCGCCGGCGCCGCGGTCGAGCTGCCCCGCGGCGACAGCTACGAGAGCCGCCTGCGGGATGGCCTCGGCCCGGTCCGCGAGCGCTTCGCCTACACGCTGCTCGACTGCCCGCCCTCGCTCGGCCCGGTCACCGTCAACGCGCTGGTCGCCGCCGACCGGGTGATCGTCCCGGTGCAGGCCGAGTACCTGGCGCTGGAGGGGCTGGTCCAGTTCCTCGACACCCTGAAGCTGGTGCAGCGGGAGCTCAACCCGCAGCTCAACCTGGCCGGTGTGCTGATCACCATGCACGACGACCGCACGCGGCTCTCGCAGGACGTCGAGCGCGAGCTCCGCGAGCACCTTCCCGCCCGCGTCTTCAAGACGGTGGTGCCGCGCAGCGTCCGCGTCGCCGAGGCGCCGAGCTACGGCATCCCCGTCTCCGAGCACGACCCGCGCTCGGCCGGCTCGGAGGCCTACCGGGCGCTCGCCGAGGAGGTCGTCTCGCTTGGCTGATCGGCGGGTGACGGCATCTCCTCCGCTTCGGATCCGGGCATGCCTTGAGGTTCGCGGTGGCTGAGCGGAAGCGGGGAATGGGCCGCGGGCTGGCCGCGATCCTCCCGGAGAGCGGCGCCGGGGGGCCGGAGCTGCGCGAGCTGCCGGTCGAGACGATCGAGCCCAATCCCGAGCAGCCGCGGCAGAGCTTCGAGCCGGCCGCGCTCGACGCGCTGGCGGGGTCGATCGCCTCCGCCGGGCTGCTGCAGCCGCTGATCGTGCGGCCGATCGACGGGGACCGCTACGAGCTGCTCGCCGGGGAACGGCGCTGGCGGGCGGCTCAGAAGGCGGGGCTGACGCGGGTGCCCGCGGTGATCCGCACCTCACCGAAGGACGAGCGCCTCCAGGCCGCCCTGATCGAGAACATGGTCCGGGAGGACCTCAACCCGATCGAGGAGGCGCGCGCCTGCGCGGCGCTGGTCGACGACCTCGGCATCTCCAAGGAGGAGCTGGCGCGGCGGGTGGGGCGGAGCCGGGCCGCGATCTCCAACCTGATCCGCCTGCTCGACCTGCCCGACGTCGTCCTCGCCCTGCTCGAGCAGGGTGAGCTGACCGAGGGCCACGGGCGCGCCCTGCTTCAGCTCCGTGACCAGGACGCGCGCGCCCGGCTCGGCAAGCGCGCCGCCAAGGAGGATTGGTCGGTGCGCGAGACCGAGCGCCACACCCGCGACGGCGCCGGCAAGCGCCGCAAGCGGAGCGGCGGCCGGATCAGCGCCGAGGAGCGCGCCGCGC
>JBOGZI010000158.1:0-19082 GCA_050697275.1 Solirubrobacterales bacterium
CCGCAGAGCCGCAGCGCATCCGAGGCGCTGGGCGCCGCCAGCGCCCGGTAGCGATCGGCGGCGAGGTGGTCGCAGAGCAGCTCGCGGGTGGGATCGTCGTCCTCGCAGACCACCAGCGTCGCCAGCTCTTCGACTCGGGGGAGCACGCGGAGGTGAGGCTGTCGCGGCTCAAACTCTCCCCCGCGCTCGGCCGGGGATCGGGGGCGCTACCCGCTGCGGCGGACCACCAGCAGGGCGACGTCGTCGGGCAGGTGCTCGGCGTCCACCGCGCGGGCGATCGCGTCGACGATCGAGTCGGGATCGTCCGGGGCGGCGGCGAAGACCTCCTTCAGCCAGTCGACCCCGACCTGGAGGTCGAGCTGGCGGCGCTCGATCAGCCCGTCGGTGTAGAGCAGCAGCGCGCTGCCGGGCGGCAGGGTGGTCTCGTTCGCCACGAAGCGCGAGTCGACCAGGGGGCCGAGCGGGGGCGAGCCCTCGCCGGCGAGCTCGGCGACCTCCCCGTCCGGGGTCCGCACCAGCCCGGGCGGGTGCCCCGCCCGGACGTAGCGGGCGCGGCCGCTGACGGGGTCGAGGCTGAGCTCGAACAGGGTCGCCATCTGGGCGGGGTCGGACGTCTTCATCAGGCGGTCGAGGCCGGCGACCGCCTCCTCGACCGGACGCCCGTCGACCACGTAGGCGCGCAGCGCCATCGCCAGGCGACCCATCACCGCCGCCGCGTGCACCCCGCGCCCCGCGACGTCACCGATCACCACGTCGAGCCGTTCGGGGCCGGACTCGATCAGGTCGAACCAGTCGCCGCCGACCTCGAGGCCCGCCTCGGCGGGCAGGTAGCGGGCGGCGAGCTCCACGCCCTCCACCTCGGGAAGGTCCCCGGGCAGCAGGGCCCGCTGCAGGGTGACCGCCGTCTCGTGCTCGCGGTGGTAGAGCGCCGAGGTGTCCATCGCCAGGGCCGCCCGGCGGGCGAGGTCCTGGGCGAGCTCCAGGTCCTCGCGGGAGAAGAGGCGCTCGGGATCGGAGGAGGCGAAGGTGATCGCTCCCAGCGAGCGACCCCGCACGATCAGCGGCACGATCACCGCCGAGCTCAGCCCCAGCTCACGCATGATCGCCAGGTGCTCCTCGCTGCGGGCCACCTCGCGCAGGACGCCCTCGTCGATCCGCTCGTACAGCTCGGGCTCGCCGCTCCGGATCACCTGGGCCAGGCCCCTGGGGGCCTCGGGGTCCGGCGGGAACCGCCGGCGAAACTCCTTCGCCAGCTCGGCCTTGCTGCGGTCGACGTGCTCGATCACGAGGTTCTCCACCGAGCCGTCCGGCTGCGCGATGTCGACCGAGCACCAGTCGCTCATCAGTCGCACGGACACCTCGGCGAGCCGCTCGAGGGTACGCTCCAGGTCGAGCTGCTCGTTGAGGATCTGGCTCGCGTTCGCGAGGAAGGAGAGTCGCTCGGCTGCCCGCCGCTCCGCCTCGTAGATCCGCGCCCGCTCCAGCGTGTTCGCGGCCTGCTGGACGATCGCGATGGCGAACGCCTTCTCCTCGTCGCTGAACTGGCGCGGCTCTGTGAAGCTGAAGCTGACGGCGCCGAGGGCCCTTCCCTCGGCGACCAGGGGCAGCACCGCGAGAGCGTCGAACTGGAGCCGCTCCTCCGCCACGGCGGGAAAGCGCTCCTTCAGGTCCTCGGGGGTCCGGCTCCAGATCGAGGTCAGCTCCCTGATCGCGGCGCACACCGGAAGCTCAGCCTCGAGGGGGAAGCTCTGCCACTCATCCACCACCTCGGGGCTGTGGCCGGTCTCGTCGGCGAGCACGACCCGCTCGCCCGCGGGGTCGAGCATCCCGATCGTCGCCGTGTCCGCGCCGACGGCGCTCGGGCCGTACGAGAGCAGCACCCGGAGCGCCTCCTCCGGCTCGGCCTGTCGCGCCAGCGCGCTGGTCAGCTGCTGCAGGCGCGCGGCGCGCTCCCGCCTCGCGATCCGCTCGGACATGTCGCGGGCGACCACCGAGGCGCCGACGATCTCGCCCCCATCGCTGATCGGCGAGACCGCGAGCGAGATCGGGACCTTGCGGCCGTCCTTCCTCTCCCGTTCGGTCTCGTAGTGTTCGATCCGATCGCCGTCGAGGACGCGGGCGAGGATCTCCTTCTCCTCTCCGGCGCGGTCCTCGGGGATGATCAGGGTGATCGGCTCGCCGATCGCCTCCTCGGCGCTGTAGCCGTAGAGCCGCTCGGCGGCGGGGTTCCAGGTGGTGATCACGCCGCGGGTGTCCTTGCTCAGGAACGCGTCCTCGGACGACTCGACGAGCGCCTCGAAATGGGCGCCGCGCCGGGCGTCCTCGGCAGCGGCCTCGGTGACCCCCGCGTCGGGCTCGATGGGCGGCTCGACGATGTGCATTCTCCCTCTCCTGCATGGTCGCAGAGCGGCGCGTCCCGGTGAGCAGTTCCGCGCGCCCCCGGCCGACCTCAGGGCGAGGGAAGCTCGAGCACGGACGAGGCGCCCCCGGAGCGCGCCAAGCGCCGCGGCGGGACCGACCGTCGCAGCTCGATCACCCGTCCGGCCTGATCGAGAAAGACGAGATCGAGCCGGAAGCGCATGCCGAGGGTGTGGACGCTGCAGCAATCGGGGATCAGCAGGCCCTCGCCGGCCTCGGCTCGGTCGAGCAGCGCAAGGCCGAGCAGCCGGGCCCGCCGGGTGGTCGCGACGGGCACGAGGAAACCCAGGATCTGCTCGCGCGGCAGCCCCGCGAAGCGCTCCGGCTCTGGTCCTCTGGCGGCCTGCATCCCCACGGCCTGAGGCGCGGCCCGGGCGGGTTCGCCCCCGCCCCGCCTCCGGTAAGGCGGACCCGGGCCGCTGCTTCTCGGCCTGTTCGGGGCCCCTCCACTTCGGAGCGCAGGGCGAAGCCGGCCCTATCAGCCGGCCGATCACGGAGCGCAATCGTCTGTGCGAAGGGGCAGATCCCTTCCGATGCAAACCCTTGTTCAGCCGGGGCCCCAAGCTGGAACTCGCTCCCGCCATGCGCCAAGATGCGGCCACCGCTTCACCTCATTGAACGGGCTGCTCCCTGCAGAGCGCCCTCGCACCATCTGGGAGGACGGGGCGGCAGAGGAACCAGTGGACGAGACAGCACGCAGAGGAAACTACGAATCGGGCTCCGACTACGTGCTCGAGTACGGAGAGCTCCGCTTCTCCTTCAACGAGCGCGACTTCGCCCAGCGGGTCGAGCAGGCGGCCGTCAAGCTCGACTTCGTGCGCCAGGGTCTCGACGAGCACGAGCTCGAGGACCTGCTCGAGCTGGCCGTGAACGGAGAGATCCGGGAGCCGTGCTCCCCCCTCGGCGAGCACGTCAACGAGAACTGGGAGGACCTGGTCGGCCCCTCCAACAAGAGCCTCGTCCACTGGGTGCGACGGTTGGTGTTCCGCGGCGCCTGGCTCGACCAGCGGGTGAAGGAGGGTGAGCTCGACATCGTCTTCGACGAGGGCACGCAGACCTTCGGCTACGTGCAGCCGGAGCGCGACTCCGAGCTGATCGAGCTCTCCGCCGAGCCCTCCTGGGCCGCGATCTCCTACGGCGGCCGCGACCGGGCGTAGGCAGGACCCGCCGGTCTTCGGCTACCCGCCACTGGCTGAGATGATGCCGTGGGTTGACGGTTGAGGGAGCGAACACAGCTCGCAATCCCCTCCTGAGGGCGGCGCAGGCGATCAAGCGGATCGGCCCGATCTGGCGGCGGACGCCGCGGCGCTTCTTCCTGCTCTCGCAGCATCGCCGGCTCAGGAAGCGGATCTCGTTTCGGCGGCGCGGGTTCCACTGGACCGGATTCGCCTGGGACTCGCACGTGACCTGGTCCATCTATGCCCACGGGGACTACCAGGGTGAGGAGAGGCGGGCGGTCGTCCGGTGGCTGCGGCGAAACGGCTATCTCACCGAAGGCCGGGACCTCGTCGTCGAGGTGGGCGCGAACATCGGCACCACCTCTCTGCCGCTGGCGCGGGACGACGGCTGCCGCGTCCTCGCGATCGAGCCGGATCCCGACAACTTCGAGTTGCTGCAGGCGAACGTGAGGAGGAACGGGCTCGAGGACCGAATCGCCTGCGAGCGCGCGGCGGTGGCCGGGCGGAGCGGAGCTGCAACGCTGGTGGTCCCGGCGGAGGCCAGCGGCGGCGCGCAGATCCTCCGATCTGGTGGAGGGCCTCCGCGGTTCGGAGGCGACTTATCCGGTGAGATCCGCGGCTTCGCCAGGACCCGCACCGCTCCGCTCTCGGAGCTGCTGCGCGAGAGGGCGATCGATCCGACGACCATCGCCTTCGTCTGGTCGGACGCGCAGGGATCGGATGGCTACGTGATCTCCACCGCTCCCGAGCTCTGGGCGGCGGGAGTGCCGCTCTACATGGAGCTCTGGCCGGCGGGGATGGCGCAGCAGGGCTGCGCCGATGCGGTCCGGGCGGCGCAGCGGTATGGGTTCCGCGCCTTCATCGAGTGCGGCAAGCTGATCGCGCGGGAGGTGCCTGTCGCCCAGCCGATCACCGAGCTGCGCCGCCTCGCCGATTCGCTCCAGGGCAATGACCAGACCGATGTCCTGCTCATCCCCGAGCGCGGCTCGCCCGGATGAGGGAAGCCGCTGGGCAAGGGCATTCACCCTGGAGCGGCCGCCGCGTGCTGGTGACAGGAGCCGGAGGATTCATCGGCGGCCATCTCGCAAGGCAACTGGTCGCGCTGGGGGCAGACGTGCGGGCGGTGGACGTGAAGCCCCTGGAGGACTGGCATCAGTCCTCAGGCGACGCAGAGAACGTGATCGGAGATCTCCGCGCGGAGGGCACCGCCGCCGCCGCGGTGGCCGGCGTGGACGATGTCTTTCACCTCGCCGCCGACATGGGCGGGATCGGCTACATCTCGCAGCACAAGTGGGACTGCATGCTCTCCGTGCTGTTGGACGGCACGGTTCTGCGCGCCGCGGTCGAGGCCGGAGTCCAGCGCTTCGTGTTCGCGTCGTCCGCGTGCGTGTATCCGCAGGGAAAGCAGGTCGACGGTTCGGCCCCGCTGAAGGAGGGCGATGCCTATCCGGCCGACCCGGAGGACGGCTACGGCTGGGCGAAGCTCTTCTCCGAGCGGCTCTGCGCGCACGCCGAGGCCGAGACCCCGATCGGCACCAGGGTCGCGCGGCTGCACAACGTCTATGGCCCCAACGGCGAGTTCCGGGGAGGGCGGGAGAAGGCGCCGGCCGCGCTCTGCCGCAAGGTGGTCGAGTTCCAGCTCGGCACGAGCGACGCGATCGAGGTCTGGGGAGACGGCGGGCAGGAGCGCACCTTCCTGTACGTGGACGACGCGACGGACGGGTTGATCAAGTTGCTCGAGAGCGACGTGTCGAGTCCACTCAACCTCGGCTCGGAGGAGCGGGTCACGATCAGCGGCCTCCTCGACCTGATCGAGGAGGTCGCCGGCACAAGCGCGCCGCGTCGCTTCGATCCGGCGCGCCCGACCGGCGTTCCCTCGCGAGCAAGCGACAACGCCAAGGTTCGCGCCGCGCTGGGGTGGGAGCCGGCGGTGGATCTCCGCACCGGGATCGAGCGCCTCTACCGCTGGATCGCGGAGCAGCTCCGCTGAGGCGATGGCGAGCGCGTCCTGGCGCGACAGATGGCGGATGCTCGGCGAGCGAACCGGCTCAGCGCTCCTGCAGCGCGGCCTGCTTCCCGCGCGGACGGCGCGTCCGCACGAGCGCACCCTGGTCCTCTTCTACAACACGATGTTCGGCGCCGCGATCGCACCTCCGGCGCAGGGACTGCCTCACGGCTTCGAGCTGACCACGGACCTGCGCCGCTTCGGGGAGGCGCGGGCGGTCGTCTTTCACATCCCCTCCCTCGGGCGAATCGAGCGACTGCGCAAACCCGCCCACCAGCTCTGGGTGGCCTGGTGGATGGAGTGCGAGCAGCACTTCCCGCCGCTGAACGATCCGGAGTTCATGGGCCGCTTCGACCTGACCATGTCGCACCGGCTCGATGCGGACGTCCCGATGCCCTACCTGGGCGCCCTCGACGAGTCCCAGCTGAGAGCTCCGCCGCGACCGAAGCGAGGGCTGGCCGCGCTGTTCATGAGCGGTGACAGGGAGACCAGCGGGCGAACCGCCTACGCCGCCGAGCTGATGCGGCACATGGATGTCCACTCCTACGGGCGCGTCCTCCGCAACCGGCGCCTCGACGAGGACCGGGGCCGCCAGACGAAGCTCGACACCGTCTCGCGGTACAGGTTCACGCTGGCGTTCGAGAACGCGATCGCCGAGGACTACGTCACCGAGAAGCTCTACGACCCCCTGCTCGCGGGGTCGGTGCCGGTCTACCTGGGCGCTCCCAACGTCGAGCGCCTCGCCCCATCGCCGGAGTCGTACATCGACGTCCGCGACTACGCGAGCCCGGGAGAGCTGGCGGATCGCCTGCTCGCCCTCGCTTCCAACGAGGCCGCCTACGATCGCCACCTCGCCTGGAAGGGGCGGCCATTCGCGCCCGGCTTCCAGGCGCTGCTCGACGGGCAGCGCACCGATGCCATCGTGCGCCTCTGCGCGGCGCTCCGCGAGCGCCTCTAGTCGGCGAAGCCGTCGAGCGAGGGCGCCTGGCCGGGTTCCGGGCTCACCCCCAGCCCGGCGGCGGCCCCGAGGTAGGAGGCTCGCACCTCTTCGAACGGGCCAAGGGCCCCCACCCTGCCGGAGTCCAGCAGCAATGCGTTGCCGCAGAGCTGCGAGAGGATCCCGTGGTCGTGGCCGGCGGCGACCACGATCCCGCCCCGTGATCGGAGCTCGGCCGCCGTCGCTCCCAACACCTCGCGGAAGCGGTGATCGAGCGCCTCGTGGACCTCGTCGAGGAGGAGGATCTCGGGGTTCGTGTGCATCGCCGTCGTGAAGCCCAAGCGAGCCCGCATCCCTTGGGAGTAGCTGGAGGCGGGGCGGTCGAACGACTCGGCGAGCAGGGTCTCACGCTCGATCTCCGGCAGCAGGGTCCGCGTCTCGGCCCGGCTGATTCCCCCCAGCACGCCGAGCACCATCGCGTTCTCGCGCCCGGTCAGGGTGTGAATGAGGCCGGCGTCGATTGAGAGCATGGAGGCGATCCCGCCCCGCACCTCGATCGAGCCCTCGTCGGCCGGCAGAACCCCCGCGATCGCGCGCAGCAGGCTGGTCTTCCCGGCGCCGGTGGGCCCGATCAACGCCAGCCCCTCCCCGGGGCCAACCTCGAGGTCGACTCCGCGCAGGCCCCAAGTCTCGGTGACGCGCGACGCCAGGCGGGCGCGGAAGGGCGTGATCACCCGCCTCTGGCGGTCGAACTGGAAGCGGACTCCAAGGTCCCGGGCCCGGATCGTCGCCATCAGGCCACCTTCGCTAGGTGAGCCTGCTCGCGGCGGAAGATCGGCACCGAGGCCGCCAGCACGGCGAGGGCGAAGCCGGCGGGAACGGCGAGCTCCCACGCCGCCGGCGCCTGTCCGTAGAGCAGCGCGTCGCGATAGGCCTCGAAGACCCCCGTGAGCGGATTCAGCTTGAGCAGGTCCTGGGCGCGCCCGGTGACCTCGGCGAGTGCGACCACCCCGGGGGCGAGAAAGAGCATGATCCGCACGGCGCTCAGGGCGAAGGGGACCATCTCCCGGTACCACACCCCGAACAATGCGGCCGGGTATGCCGCCCCAAGCGCGAGCAGCAGGTTGACCGCGAGTGCCAGCGGCAGCCACGCCACCGCCACCGTCACGCCGATGCCGTACGCCACCATCATCAGCGGCAACAGGGTCAGGCTGGCCGCGAAGCCGATCGTCTCGGTCAGGGTCACTGCTGCGGGCAGCAGATCGCGGCGGAAGTCCAGGTTGAGAATCATCGTGTTGCGCTCCGACACGGTGAGCGCCGCGAAGATCGTCGTCAGGAACACCTGAAACGGGATCACCGCGCAAGCGACCACGAGGCCGGGGGCCTCACCGCCGCGATCCACCACGAAGGCGATGAAGATCAGATAGACGCCGGTGGCCGCATAGGGGTCGGCGAACCACTTGATCAGCTGGCCGGGTCCGCGCCCGTAACGGTCGCGAAGCTCCGCCAGGGCGAGGGTCAGCAGCACCTCCCACTGCGCCCGAACCCGGCTCGCGCGGCCCCGCGTCACGGAGGTGGCCCCTCGCACTCGCGCATCGAGCAGCGATCCTAGATGAGCTCATCGGGGAGAGGGCCTGCTGTTACGGTGCCCCCGATGCGCGGCGGCGGGCTGAAGGCAGGGCGTTACGCCTACGTCTTTTACGCCACCAACGACACGTACGCCTTCGCGCTCTTGGCCTTTGCGCGCCTGCTGCGGCAGGTTGGCATCCGAGACGACATCGACCTTCTGGCCCTTCACCTGCCGCTGTCGCCTCCGCTCGAGAAGGCGATCAGAGAGGCCGGCATTGAATCAAGGCCGGTCTCTCCCCCGAGGCAGGTCCGCAACAAGAGGTTTCGAGACTGCCTGACGAAGCTGAGGCTCTTCGAGCTCCTCGACTACGACCGAGTCGTGTTCGCGGACGTCGACGCGATCCCGCTGAGGCGGCTCGACTACCTCTTCGAGCTTCCCATCGCCGGGCCCGTCGCCGCGCCACTCGCGTACTGGGTGCCACAGCCCTTCTGGACCAGCGCCCTGCTCGTGGTCGAGCCGTCGGCCGCATGCAGGCGGCGGGTGATGCATCACGTCGAGGCGGCGAGACGGAGCTGGGACTGCGACATGGACATACTCAACGCGGCATTCGCCGCCGAGATCCACACCCTCCCCAGGGACGCCTTCTGCCTCAACTCCGAGTGGGAGGAGGAGGATCGACCCGGTTACTTCCCCGATCCGGTCGATGCGTACGCGCGGGTCTCCCTGGTCCACTTCACGGCGCTCGGAAAGCCGTGGTCGTACTCACCGGAGGAGGTCCACTCGTTGCGGCCGAAGGCCCACCCGATCTTCTACGAACTCTGGGAAAGATGGAAGCGGGCGAGCGACGAGGCCAGCGCCTGCCTCACTGCCTGACCTGCGGGTGATCAGCGAGGGAGAAACCGCCGGGCCGCCCGCGCATAGGTCGTCTCCCCCCGGCGGATGTAATCCTCGTCCAGCATCCCGGCATGGAAACGCGTGAAGTCCCGCCGCCACCGCGACCACCACAGGTGCGCCCAGAGATGCATGCTGAGCACTCCCTCGAGGTCGGCGTCGCAGCCCTCGAGCAGGGTGCGGATCCCGTCCGGCGTCCAGGCGTGCTTGAAGAAGGAACGCTGAGGCTCGATGTGGACGAGCGCCTCGTGCTCTCTGCTCAGCCGCTCCGGCAGCAAGGTCGAGTGTGCGCTCCAGGTGCCATCGAAGCTTGCCTCGATCTGGTCCAACCACAGACGGGCGAACCGCGCCCCCGGCTCGGCCATCAGAAGGGCGTTGCAGAGGGAGGGCGCCACCCCGTCGGTCGGAAACCGGGTGATGTCCGGCTCCCGGCCGATCACGAAGCTCTTCTCGAAGAGCTCGCTCGGAAGGGGGTTGACGAACAGGGTGTCGATGTCCGCATAGACGCCCCCGTCGCCGTGGAGGATCTCGAGGCGCCGGAAGTCCGAGTGGTGGGCGTAGCGGTAGCGCGAGGCGCCGCCTCCCCCGTAGCGAAACCCGCTCACGAACGGGACCGGCTCGATCCGGGCGGTGCTGATCTCCGGCCTGATCAGCTCCCAGTAGCGTCCCCGCGGCTCGCGGTGATAGTGAACCACCACAGCGTCCGGGTCATTGACCTCGATGCACGACCGGAGACAGAGGTAGTGGACGAGGTGAAAGCGGGGGCGGCGACGTCCGAGGCCGAAGATGAAGTGAAAGATGCGCGGGATCCGGGTGGCCGGGGCCATCGAGTCGACCTGGCGATGGTATGCGCCCGGCCGCCGTCGCATCCGCGAGCTGCGGCGTGAGGATCATGATCGCCACCCTCGGGTCCCCCCTCCCCGCCGATCGTGGGGCGCGCATCAGGGACCTCGAGCTGGTCCGGCGCCTGGCCTCGCGCCACGAGGTGATACTCGCCCCGATCGTCCCGGCGAACGAGCTCGCTTCGCTGCGTGGCCTCCATGCCGAGGTGGCGAGGGTCCTGCCGATCGCCAGCGCCGCTTCGATGGCGCGAGTCCCCTGCCGGCTGCCGCTGCTGGCCCGGGGGCTGCCGGCAGCCTGCCTCCCCTACCTCGGATGGGGCGTGCGGCGCGTGTTTGCCCGGATGGTCGAGGAGGTGCATCCAGCCAGCGTCCAGGTGGAGCACTCCTTCCTCTCTCCGCTGGTCGACGAGATCGACGCCGGCTCCTGCCGGCGGGTGCTCTCCCTTCACAACGTCGCCAGCGGACAGTACGCCAGCATCGCTCGCGCCACGCGTGGCGCTCAGCGCGGTCTCGTCGAGCTCAAGCAGCGGCTCGCCACCGGGCTGGAGCGCCGTTACCTGCCGCGGTTCGAGGCGGTCGTCGTCGTCTCGCGCCCCGAGCGCGACGCGGTGCTGCGCCTCGATCCCGGCGCGGAGGTGACTGTGATCGAGAACGGCGTCGATACGAGCCGGCTTCAGCCCCTCCCACGGCCCTCGCGACGGTCCGTGCTGTTCGTCGCCAACCTCGAGTACGGACCGAACCAGGCTGCCGTGCGCTGGCTCTGCGACGAGATCGTCCCTGCGCTGCGCCAGCTCTCCCCCCGCGCCGAGGTTCGCGTGGTTGGCACTGGCGGCTCCAGACGCCTACGGAGGCTTGCCGCGCAGGCGGAGGTCCAGATGGTGGGCGGAGTGTCCGATCTGCTCCCTCACTACGGCCGGGCGTCCGTCTGCGTGGCTCCCCTCCGCGCCGGCGGGGGCAGTCGGGTGAAGATCCTGGAGGCGATGGCGCTGGGACGACCTGTCGTATCGACGCCGCTGGGCGCGGCGGGGCTCGAGTTGGAGCCCGATCGGCACATCCTGCTCGCGGCGGACGCGGGCGGCTTCGCCCGCCAGATCTCGCGAGCGTTCGCCGACCAGGAACTCTGGGGTCGGGTTTCGGCCGAAGCGAGGGCCAGGGCCGAAGCCCGCTACGACTGGGACATGCTCGGGGCCCGGCTCGGCCAGCTGCACGAGCGGCTGGCCGGCTCATGAGAATCCTGGCCTTTCAACCCCGCTGGGCTCACGGGGGCGGCGAGCTGGTCGCCGCGTGGATGCTGGAGGCACTCAGGCGGGAGCATGAGGTGACGGCGGTGACCCTGGACCCCCCCGACCTCGAGCAGGCCAACGATCTGTACGGCACCACGCTCCAGCCGGGGGAAGTCGAGCTTCGCCCTCTGCCCCGTCGCCTCAGAGTCGTCGCGGCGGGCATCCGGCTCAGCGGGCTCAACTTCAACTTCCACCGTCACATCCTGGCGATGCGATACGCACGACGGCTGGCAGCCGAGTACGAGCTCGCCTACAGCGCATTGGACGAGGCCGATCTCGGGGGCGGAGGCCTCCAGTACGTCCACCACCCGTGGGTGGGGCCGGCATACCGGGCTCCCACGCTCGAGGCGATCCGACGAGCACCGAAACGCCCCTGGCAGCTGATCTCCGGTCACTCGCTGGAGCGAATCCGGTCCAACGTGACGCTCGTCAACTCCCGCTTCACCGCCGCCGCCGTCGAGCGCCAGCTCGGCGTCACCCCCCGGGTGGTGACGCCTCCGGTCCCCGGGCGCTTTCCCGACCCTCCCTGGGAGGAGCGCCAGGACGCGGTGGTCGCGGTCGGGCGCCTCATCCGCCACAAGCGCCTCGACATGGCGGTCGAGACGGTGGCCGAGGCCCGTGCCAGAGGCCTTCCGCTGCGGCTGCGCATCGTCGGCTCCACGGCCGGGATCGATCCGGCCGAGGTCGAGTCCATCCTGGGGCTTGCTCGAGGGCGCGACTGGGTGGATATCCACCCGAACGTGTCCCGCGATGAGCTGGTGCGGCTGATCGCCGGCTGCCGTTACGGGATTCATTGCTGCGACGAGGAGCCCTTCGGGATCGCCGTCGCCGAGATGGTTCTTGCCGGGTGCATCCCGATCGTCCGCCCCACCGGCGGCCCGACCGAGATCGTCGGCGCAGATCCGAGACTCTTCTTCGACTCGCCCGCGGCGGGGGCAGCGAGACTGATCGCGCTCTCCCGATCCGCGGCGCTGCGACGGGAGATCGGCGAGGGGCTGCGAGCCCGACGCGCGGATTTCACGCCCGAGCGGTTCGTCGCCGCTATTCGAGAGACGGTTGCGGAGCTCTCCCCCTCGCCCTGAGGGGCAGCGAAGCTGTCTGCGGGCCGGGCCTCACGGAGGCGAACGCCTCGAGTCCCGCACCGCAGGCATTGCCGACCTGCCATACGACGATCCCGGGAAGCAGCGAGGGCTCGCGCATGCCCCGGGCGAAGGCCTCGCGCAGAGTCCGCCGGGAGGCTTGGAGCCCATCGCCCAGTCGTCCCCCTTGGGCACGGCGGCGGTGATAGGCGAACGCTCCGCGTCCGTAATGGAGATGCGTCCGCCAGAACTCGGTCAGCGAGACCGGGTGCTCGTGCCAGACGACCGCCTCGGGCACGAACCGGATTCCCCAACCACGCTCGAGCCACCGATCGCAGAGCTCGCGGTCCTCGGAGACGTGGAAGGCGCCATCGAAGCCGCCGAGCTCGCGGAGCCGATCGGCCGGCACCGCGAGGTTGCAGGCGGAGAGGAACCGGGGCGCGCCGGAGCTGCGAGCCGCGCGGGCCGAGTCCGCGATCGCCTGGGTGGCCCGGGAGTACGCGCTGGAGGGGTCGAGCGCGACGATCGGCCCACCGACAGCCCGGTTCGGGCTCTCCTGGTGGGCCCGGAGCAGCCTCTCGATCCAGCCGGAGGACGGGACGGCGTCGTCGTCGATGAACGCGATCAGCCGGGCCGCGGCGGCCTCGGCGCCCCGGTTCCTGGCCACCGCAGGTCCGGCCGGCGGCTGGCGGACGAGCTCGATCGGCAAGCTCGCTCGGTGGCGGTCGAGCACGAGCTCCGGGTCGAGCTCACCTCCGTCGTCCACGACGATCACCTCGAAGCCCCCGGGCGGGCTGGTCTGTGCCGCCAGCGCCGAGAGGCAGCGCGCGAGCTGGGCCGGCCGATCCCGCGTGGGCACGATCACCGAGCAGCTGGTCGGTCTGGGCGGCACGAGCGACCCAGACTCTAACCGCGGCTGGAGCGGACGCTCTGACAGCACCCCTTAGCTCTTCTGCTTGGAGGGCGCCTCCCGAGCCGAGCGATCCCGGGATGATGCGCGGGCGCGGCCGGCCGGTCGTGATGCCCGGAGCCGGCGCCGGAGGTGCGCACCGGTGTAGGCGAGACGCCGTGCGGTCTCCTCGCGGATCCGTCCGGGGCTTCGGAGCATCCTGACCGTCCTCCGGATCAGGTCATCGGTCTTCCAGGCGAGCCGGGGGATCGGGCCGAGGGGCGTCGCGTCGGTGCCAAGCGGATAGCCCAGCTCGACCAGCTGGTCCGCGGCCACCGCCTCGAACCGAGCCACGTCGCGTGGCTCCATCTCGACGCGCCAGCGGCCGACGCTGCCCGAGTTCACGTGGTACCGATAGCCCTCCCTGAACCATGCACTTGGGGAGAGATTTGGATGCCGCGCGCTCCAACGCGGCAGCCGCGACGGTCGGAGCATCCCCGGCTCGAACTCCTCCCCGAGGAATCCGCAGACCTCGCGGAGAGTGCGCTCGGGGGAGGTAGCGAGCTGCTCGTACTGAATCTCGCAGTAGCGGCCCGGGGCCAGCTCGCGGCCGGCGCCTCGGGCTCCCTCCACTCGGCTGCGCCATTGCTCCGCGGCCCTGACGACGTTCGTCGGACCCCAGGCACTCATGCCAAGCTGCGAGAGCGTCACGTCTCGCCCGTCGCGGACGATGTGCACAAACTGGGCATCGTCGAACAGCCGCGCCAGGAGGGGAATCTCCGGGAGGTAGGCGGGGGTCTTGTCCCCCCAGCGGGGCTTGCCCTCCCGATCTGCCCAGGCCCGGTACGGCTCGGCGGCCAGCGCGACGAAGCTGCGGTGAGAGTCCAGATCGGTCGGCTCGAGCTGCAACTCCCAGGCCCGAACCGCCGACCCATCCAGGATCGCCGCCGCCAGCCGGCGCGCCTCCCGCGCGGTGCCCGGATCGCCATAGGCGCGATAGAGAGCTGGGATGAAATGCGACTCCGGCGGGAAGCTGAGCCGGGAGTGCGAGCGAAGCAGGTCGCGGAGGAGCCCCGTGCCGCTCCGCGGCGATCCGACGATGAAGATCGGCGCATCAGCCACCGCAGGCACCTATGGCTTCGCGGCCACGAGCAGGCGCTGGGTGCCGAAGGCTCGACGAAGCGCTCGAGATCGCTCGGCGCCCCGGGCAGCGCGGTAGGCGAGACGCGGATGGAGCCCGTCGAGCGGGTCGGGCAGGACGGCGCACCCCGCGTACTCAACGCTCTCGACGGCGAGATCCGCGGCGTCCAGCGCGACCCGAGCCTGGCGGAGGCGCAGAGGAGGGCGGCGACGCTTCGGGGGCGGGCGGCCGAATTGGACCCTCCCCTTCATGGCGCGCGCGATCGGATGCATGACGCGACGCCACGCGACCACCGGGCCGCTCCCGTTCCGCAGTCCGATCACGCTCCGCCCCCCGGGGCGCAGAACGCGGAAGATCTCGCTGAGCGCCTTCGTCATGTCCGTGTACTCGAGGACGCCGATCGCCGTCACCGCGTCGAAGCTCGCGTCGTCGTGGGGCAGGGCCTCGGCACGCCCGACGCCGACGCGCGCTCGCGGAGCTCGGGCGCGGGCCAGATCGACCATGCGGGCCGCCGGGTCGAGGCCGGTCGTGCTCCAGCCGCGCGCGGACAGCTCGGCAAGCAGACGCCCCGACCCGGTGCCCACGTCCAGCAGGGAGCCGGGCCCCGGGCCGACGAGCTCGACGACGGCCTCGAGCCGGCAGCGCTGCCAGTGGCCGCGCAGAGTCTGTGCTTCATATGAGGAATCCCAGGCCTCCGCCGTCGCAGCGAAGTGCTCCGGCGAGCGCGCCTCCTCCTCGATCTGAGAGGGCAGCCTCACGGCAAGTACCGCGATACATCCTGCGTCCACAGCTCGACGCAGTTCCCGTCGGGGTCGTCCACGTAGGCAGAGCGACTTCGCTTGCGGCGAAGCCGGCCACCGCGGCTCTCCAGCTGAGGGTCCAGGCCGGACTCGCGGAGCCGGGCGACCGCTTCGTCGAAGTCATCCTCCTCGAGGTGGAAGGCGAAGTGCACGTGCTCGCCACCGCGTCCGCCCGCGACGCCGACCTGAGGGCGCCACAGACCGATCCGGGTCCTGCCGCCGGCCATCAACCAGATCGCCTCCCGCCGGGACCAGCGCTCGACGACGGGCAGGCCCAGCGCCCCCGCGTAGAACCGCTCCGAGGCCTCGAGGTCCTGGACCTCGAGCACCAGCTCACTCACGCCTGTCACGGGGACGCTCACGCGGCGCCGCGCGCACCCTCCCGCGCCAGCCACTCGAGCCGTCTCGCCACCTCGGCGCGTCGTTCCCGGTAGCGCTCGAGCGTCGTCTCCTCCACCCGGCCCCGGTGGAAGCGGAGCGCCCGTCCGGCCACGAAGTCCTCGCGCACCTCCGGGGGGACCCTCTCGCCCGCGCCCCCGTGATGAGCTCGCAGGCGAGCAAGGGCTACCCGGCGGCCTGCCCGCTCCAGCCGATCCCCGAGCCTGCCGCGAAGCGATCGCTCGAGCAAGCGCTGCACGCGAGTCGCACGGCACGACTCGGGCGCCGTTTGAACCCTCGCGTTGGGGAGGAGCTCGTTGACCCAGCCGAGCCCGTCCCGCCCCGGCGGGGCGTCGGTCAGCAGGTTGCGGGCCTGGGCCAGCTCCCTGGCCTGGTAGAGGTTGCCTCGACCCGGTGGGAACAGCCCCTCGCGCACGTAGTAGTTCGGACAGAGGATCCGCCGCCCGAGGAGCCGCGAAGCGGAGGCGAGCATGAAGAACACCATCCCGAGCCGCTCCTCCGCGACCACCACGAGCATGTCGGCATCCGCCCCTTCGCCCGCATCACGGGCCGCTGCCGATCCGGTCAGCGCGAGACCTCGGATGAAGGGGAGATGCCGGACCACGCGGGCCACCCGCCGTGCCCGCCGCTCGAGGCGGCGCGCCCGCTCGATCCGCGCCGGTCGCTCGGCGACCAGGTCCTCCCTGCCGTAGAGGCAATAGAAGCCACCGCGCTCCAAGACGATGCCTGCGAGAAATGGGTCCTCCCGGAGGTTGATGACAAGGGCCTCTCTGCCCAACTCAGTCCGGCTGTACCGCCAGAGCTCGTCGAGGGTCACGGCACAGTCGAAGACGTCGGCGTAGATCACCGCGTCGAGCAGATCGAGGCGCCGGCCGTGAACGGACGTGGCCGGTGCTTCGGTCATCGCCGCTCGAGGGTGACGGTCAGGCGCGGCGCGGCCGGAACGGGTGCCGGGGCGTCATCATCCACGCGGAGCCGCCACCGCCGGCTGATCGATGCCAGGGTGAGCGTGATGATCGTACGAGCGAGTGACGCGCCAATGCAGGCGTGCACCCCGGCGCCGAACGGCAGATACGTCCCCCGGGCGCGCTCCCTCTCCGACCCCGCGAGCCAGCGCTCGGGGACGAACTGGGATGCACGGTCATAGAGCGTGGGCTCGTGGTGGGTGACCAGTGGGCTGACGATCACGTTCGAGCCCGCCCGGAATCGAGCATCCCCAACCGTCACGTGTTCGACCGGGCAGCGGTCGATGTGACGGGCGGGAGGCAGGAGACGGAGCGTCTCGCGCACCACCGCATTCAGGTATCGAAGCCTGACCTCGTCGTCCAGCGTGGGGGCCCGATCCCCGAGGACCGTGTCCAGCTCCGCGTGGAGCCGCTCCTCCGCCTCAGGGGTCCGACCGAGCAGATACCAGGCAGCCTCGAGGGCGCTCGGGGGCTCGTCGACGGCGGCGAGGAGAAAGGCGATCAGCTCGCCGCGCACCGTCTCCTCCGGCAAGTCGCTTCGGAGTAGCGCGTCGACCAGGTCATCCCCCTCCGCCGAGGATCGTCTGCGGTCCTCGATCACCGCGGCGACGGCACGGTCCACGCGCGCCAGCGCCCGCGCCTGGCGGGTGCCGAGGACGGGCGGAATGGGCCTCGGAACCCCGCGCATCACCTCCGTGAGGGCGGCGGCCAGCTCGGCGGAAGCCGGCTCGAGGTCCGTGGAGAGCAGCACGTCACCGGCCATGGTGAGCACGACTGGATCGATCTCATCTCGCAGCCGCAGGCGCGCGCCGTCCTGCCATCCGGAGTGTGCGCGCTCCGCCCGCGCAGCGATTGCAGGCGCGAGCCGCGCGATGCGCCGGCGATCGAGGCTGGGGTCGAGCATCGCGCGCCGCTGCCGGTGTTCCTCCCCGTCCAGGGCGTTGAGCGTGCGGCCCAGGAACCTGCGAGCCCTCCGTTTCCACTTGCCCTGACGAAACGAGCCGGACTCGGTGACCAGAACGCGCCAGATCGCGTCCGGATCGCGGATCACGGCGTACCGGCCCGTGCCCGCCCTGAGCCTGATGACCTCGCCATTCCCCCCCTGCGCCCGAACGTGCCCGAGCGGGTCTCGGAAGAAGGAGCGCGCCGATAGCGGTCCCGGGGTCACGACGCGGCCATTGTCCCGCAGTCGAGCCGGCCAGGGCAGGCCGCTCGACCCTAGAGCCGGCTCAGGAGCTCGGCGTTGGTGCCGGTGCCCTCCACCTGCTCGGCGAGCGCGTGGGCGGCCTCCTCGGGCTCCATTTCCGCAAGCTCGGAGCGCAGCTTCCGAACCGCATCCAGCTCCTCGGCGGAGCGCAGCTCCTCCTCGCCGGAGGCGCGGCAGTCGGCGACCGCCAGCGAGGGGACGATCCCCTTGGCGGCCAGCCCCGGATCGAGGCGGAGCAGCACGTTCTCGGTCGTCTCCAGCGCCCGCCGCACCTCCGCCCCCCGCTCGTCGTCTTCGAGCACGGTGGCGATCACGGTGAGTGAGCCGCTCCCCTCCTCGCTCAGCTCGCGTCCGGCGCCGAACAACCGCTTGACCCGGCTCGGGTCGCGGTAGCCGAGCGCGAGGCGGGAAAGCGAGTCGATGATCACGACCACGTCCGTCCCGCCCTCGGCCCGCCGCTTGGCGTGGCCCATGGCGAGTTCCGCGACCCGGACTTGGTCGCGCGGCTCCTGATCGGCGGTGGCGGCGAAGATCTCGGCGTCGGGCAGGGCCCGCTCCCACTCGGGCACCTCCTCGGGGCGCTCGTCGGCGAGCAGCACGCACACCCGGGCCCCGCTCTTGGCCGCGGCCGCGGCGATCGCCCTGAGCAGGGTGGAGCGGCCCGAGCGCGGCTCGGCGACGACCAGCACCCGCTGGCCGAAGGCGAGCGGCGCGAGCAGGTCCACCGCGCGAACCAGCGGGTCCGCCTCGGCGTCGTCGGCGAGGACTCGCCGGTGGGGCGTCGCCGGGGTGAGGTCCTCGAACTGGGTTCGCTCGCCCTCGGGCTCCTGTCCGTTGACCGACGCGACCCTGACCAGCGCCCGGTGCCGCTCCCCGCGCCGGGGGGCGCGGGCGGGTCCGCTCACCTCGTCGCCCGGGCGGAGCTCGCAGCGCCGGATCTGGGAGGCAGAGACGTAGACGTCCCCCTCGGCCGCCGCGAGCCCGCTGAGACGCAGGAACCCGTAGCCCTGGGGCATCCGATCGAGCACCCCGGTCACCTCCTCGGTCTCGGCCTCCTCTTCCTCGGCGCTTCGGCGCCGCTGGCGCTCGCGCGGCTCCCCCGCAGGCGCCTCCGCCTCGGGCTCCCGCTCCGCGGCCGCCGTCCCCTCCCCTCCCTGCTGCTCGATCGCCTCGATCAGCTCCTCGCGGCTGAGCATGCGGTACCGGGGCACCCCCAGTTCCCGCGCGCGTATGTGCAGCTCTGCCAGGTGCAAACCGGCGCGCTACGTTAGTGAAGCGGCGGGATCGAGGCCCTCGAGGGCGACCACCTCGGCCCAGGCATCGACCTCCTTCGCCACCCTCGACTCGCTCCAGCCGAGCTCGGTCCCGAGCAGCTTCGCCACGGTGCCGACCGGGCCGGCGTCCCGCAGCTCCGGCGCCGCGAGCAGCCCCAGCCGCGTGCGCCGCAGCAGGACGTCGGCGACCGAGCGGGCCTGCTC
>JBOGZI010000159.1:0-3794 GCA_050697275.1 Solirubrobacterales bacterium
GGGCGAGACCCGCACCGCGCGCCTCTTCGAGCTCATCATGCTCGGCGACCTGCTGTCGCTCCACCTCGCCGCCCGGCGCGGAGTGGATCCCTCGACGATCGCCCGGATCGAGGAGCTCAAGCAGCGACTCGGCTCGCCCTGACGCGCTCGAGCCGTCGGTTAACGCTCAGGCCTCATCGTCAGGGCGGCGGCGCTCGGCCTTGCGCCGGGAGCGGCGGCGCTTCTGCTCGAGGCGACGCTCCCTGGCGGCGCGCGAGGGCTTCGTGGGGCGGCGCTTCTTCGGCCGGACGAGCGCGGCGGCGAGCTTCTCGCGCAGCCGCTCCAGCGCCAGCTCCCGGTTCCGTGCCTGGCTGCGGGCGTCCTGGGCCACGGCGCTGACCCGGTCGCCGAGCTTGCGGCGGAGCAGCTCCCGCTGGCTGTCCGTGAGCGCTGCGGAGGCGCCGACGTCGAACACCGCGTCGATCCGCGAGGCCGTCACATTGGCGTGCTGGCCCCCCGGGCCCGAGGAGCGGCTGGCGCGGAACTCGATCTCGGCGAGCGGCACCGCGAGCTCGTCGTTGACGACGACCGGGTCGTCCATGTGCCCACCATAGATCGAGGTCTAGCCGTATCCTTCCCGGTCTTGCGTCGCGCGACGCGCGATGAGGCCGCGAGCGAAGAAAGGACCGCATGGCAACCGCCGCCAAGGACTACGACGTTGCAGACCTGAGCCTGGCCGACGCCGGGCAGAGGCGGGTCGAATGGGCCGACCGGCATATGCCCGTGCTCGCCCAGATCCGCGAGCAGTTCGCCGAGGAGCGGCCCCTGGACGGCCTCACCATGGCCTGCTGCCTGCACGTCACCAGCGAGACGGCCAACCTGGTCCGCACCCTGATCGCAGGCGGCGCGGACGTCGCCGTCTGCGCCTCGAACCCGCTCTCCACCCAGGACGACGTCGCCGCCGCCCTGGTGGATCGCTACGGCGCCGAGGTCTACGCGATCAACGGCGAGGACAACGACACCTACTACCGCCACATCCAGTCCGCGGTCGAGCGCAAGCCGCAGATCACCATGGACGACGGCGCCGATGTCGTCTCGGTGCTGCACGGCGACCGCACCGACCTGCTCGACGGGGTTATCGGGGGCACCGAGGAGACCACCACCGGCGTGATCCGCCTCAAGGCGCTGGGGCGCGAGGGCAAGCTCGGCTATCCGATCGTGGCGGTCAACGACGCCAAGACGAAGCACTTCTTCGACAACCGCTACGGCACCGGCCAGTCCACGCTCGACGGGGTGATCCGGGCGACCAACGTGCTGATCGCGGGCCTGCGCGTGGTCGTGATCGGCTACGGCTGGTGCGGTAAGGGGGTCGCGATGCGGGCCAAGGGCCACGGCGCCCACGTGATCGTCTGCGAGGTGGACCCGCTGCGGGCGCTCGAGGCGGTGATGGACGGCTTCGACGTGATGCCCGGCCTCGAGGCGGCCAAGGAGGGCGACGTGTTCATCTCGGTCACCGGGAACCGCGACGCGATCTCAGGGCCGATGTTCGAGCTGATGAAGTCCGGGGCGATCGTCGCCAACTCCGGCCACTTCGACGTCGAGGTCAACAAGGAGGATCTGGGGAAGCTGACCGAGGAGACGTTCGAGGCGCGGCCCCACGTGATGGGCCACCGGCTGAAGGACGGCCGCGAGATCTTCCTGCTCGCCGAGGGCCGTCTGGTCAACCTGGCCGCCGCCGAGGGCCACCCGGCCGCGGTGATGGACATGAGCTTCGCCAACCAGGCGCTCGCCTCGGAGTTCATGGCCCGGAACCACGACTCGCTCGAGAAGAAGGTCTATCCGGTGCCCGAGGAGGTGGACGCGCGCATCGCCCGGCTGAAGCTCGCCTCGCGCGGCGTCCACATCGACGAGCTCACCGAGGTCCAGGAGAAGTACCTGGCCTCGTGGGACCAGGGCACCTAGCCAGCGGCGACTCCGTCGGCGGCCCTGCGCAGCTCGTCGATGTCGAGCTTGCGCATCTTCAGCATGCACTCCATCGCGCGCTGGGCCCGCTCGGGGTCGGAGTCGGAGAAGAGCTCGTCCATCCCGGCCGGCGTCACCTGCCAGGAGAGCCCGAAGCGGTCCTTGAGCCACCCGCACGGTCCCTCCTCGCCGCCGTCGCCCAGCTTCTCCCAGAAGTAGTCGACCTCCTCCTGGTCCTTGCACTCGATCTGGAGCGAGACGGCCTCGTCGAACTTGAACTCGGGGCCGCCGTTGATCCCGACGAACCGCTGGCCTTCGAGCTCCCACTCGACGGTCATCACCGTGCCGGGCTCGCGCTCACCGGGGGCGTTCTCTGGGTACTTGGTGGTGCTGAGGATCTTCGAGTTCTCGAAGAGGGTGGTGTAGAACTCCGCAGCCTCCTCGACCTCGGTGTCGAACCACAGGTTGGTGACGATCTTCTGCTGCATCGATGCCTCCTCTCGACGGCGGACGGGTCTCAGCGGCTGATTCTGCCCCTTAAGACCGGCATACGGCGAGAAACTCATCGACGCCGCGTGGCTCTCGTTCGGAGGTTGACTCCCGCCCGCGCCGGGTAGGGTCTCCGCCGGATGAGAGCGATGATCATGGCGGCGGGCCTGGGAACGCGGCTGCGGCCGCTCACCTATCTGATGCCGAAGCCGGTGGCGCCGGTGCTGAACCGGCCCCTGATCGTGCACATCGCCGAGCTGCTCGCCCGGCACGGCTTCCGCGAGGTCGTGGCGAACGTCAGCTGGCTGCCCGAGCAGATCAAGACGGCGCTCGGCGACGGCTCCGAGTTCGGGCTCGAGGTCCGCTACAGCGAGGAGGGGGAGCCGCTCGGCACCGCGGGCGGGGTGGGAAACGTCCGCGACTTCCTCTCCGAGGACGACTCCTTCCTGGTCATCTCGGGCGACGCGCTCACCGACCTCGACCTGACCGCGCTGCGGGAGGCGCATGAGGCCAACGTCTCCAAGGGCGGCATCGCCACGCTCTCCACCAAGCGGGTGGATGACACAACTCAGTTCGGCGTGGTGATCACCGACGAGGGCGGCCGCATCCAGGGCTTCCAGGAGAAGCCGGACCCGGCCGAGGCCCTCTCGGACCTGGCCAACTGCGGCATCTACATGTTCCGGCGCGAGATCTTCGAGCACTTCCCGCCGGAGCGACACGAGAGCCCGGCCGGCGACCAGGCCCAGCCGCCCGGCTTCGTCGACTGGGCCCAGGACGTCTTCCCGGCCCTGCTGGACGGGGACGTCCCCTTCTTCGCCCACGAGATCGGCGACTACTGGAACGACGTCGGCTCAGTCGAGGAGTTCGTCCAGGGAAATCTCGACGCGCTCGAGGGCAAGGTCCGGATCGAGCCGCCCGGGGAGCGCACCGCGGAGGGCGTCTGGAGCGGGGAGGGCTCCGACCTCGACGCGGTCAAGGTGAAGCCCCCGGTGCTGATCGGGGCCGGCTGCGAGCTGCACGCCGGCGTCGACCTGCACGGGCCGGTCGTGATCGGCGACGGCTGCACGATCGGGCCGTCCGCGATGCTGCGGGAGGCGGTCGTTCTGCCCGGGGCGGAGCTCGGCGCCGGTGCGGTCGTCGTCGGGGGCCTCTACGCCGCCGCCCGCGACCGCCCGCTGGGCTAGATGATGAGGGGCGTCCCGGAGCCGTTCCAGGATCGGCTCTGACCCGTCACGCCGCGCGCGCCATCTGCGTGGCTGAGGGCGCACGCTGCGGGGATGCCCGACCCCCTCCTCGCTCGTCTGGCCGGCCTCGTCGCCCCGCCGCGCTGCGGGGCCTGCGGCGAGTCCTGTGCTGCCGAAGGG
>JBOGZI010000160.1:0-42845 GCA_050697275.1 Solirubrobacterales bacterium
GCTCACGGCGCTCGCCCTGTTCGCGCTCGGACGGCGGCTGCGGCGGGGGCGGGACGGCGAGCCGAGCGAGGAGGGCCGGATCCTCGGATACGCCCTCGCCTTCGCCTGGCTGGCCTATCCCTTCACCCTGTACACGCTCGGCTCGAGCTTCAACGACTCGCTGGTCGCGTTGCTGGTGGTGTGCTGCCTGCTGGTGCTCTCCTCATCCCCCGCGCGGGGGGCGCTGGCCGCGCTGGCGGGGCTGACCAAGTTCGGCCCGCTCGGTCTCGCTCCGCTGCTCGCCGCCGGCACGGGGGAGCGCCGGCCGCGCCCACTGATCGTCTTCTCGGTCGCCTTCCTGGCGACCGCCGCGATCGTCACCGTTCCGCTGCTCCCCGACGGAGGCCTCTCCGAGCTGTATGACCGCTCGCTCGGCTACCAGGCCTCGCGGGGGTCCCCCTTCAGCATCTGGGGACAGGACCCCTCGCTGGAGCCGCTGCAGACGGCGGCCAAGGTGTTCGCCGTCGGGCTCGGGCTGGCGCTCTTCTTCTGGCCACGTCGGCGCAGCCCGGCGCAGGTGGCGGCGCTCGCCGCGGCGATCCTGATCGCGGTGCAGGTCGCCGCCAGCCACTGGTTCTATCCCTATGCGGTCTGGTTCGCGCCCCTGCTGCTGGCGGCGCTGTTCGCAGAGCGGCGCGGCAGCCCTCCCTAGAGAGCTCCGCCGGCGGGCGGGGGAGCGGTCGGGTCGTCGCCCTGGCCGCCCATCTGCTCGCGGGCGAGGAACTCCTCGGCCTGCAGCGGGGTGTCCTTGGCACGTTCGACCACGTTGAGCAAGTCGGTCATCGAGGAGACCTCCTCGACCTGTTCCTTGACGAACCACTGCAGGAACTGCTCGGCCTGGAAGTCGCTCTGCTCGCGGGCCAGCTTGAACAGCGCGTTGATCTCGTCGGTGACGCGCCTCTCCTGCTCGAGCGCCATCTTCACCGGCCCGATCACGTCGTCGTACTTCGTCTGCTGGGACTTGATGTCGGGGATGCGGACCTCCTCGCCGGCGTCGAGCAGGTACTGGACCATGATCATCGCGTGGTTTCGCTCCTCGACCGCCTGGCGGTAGAAGAAGGCGGCGAGGCGCGGCAGGGTCTCGGAGTCGTAGTAGACGGCGGCCCCGATGTACTGCTGGGAGGCGGCGAGCTCGTTGGAGATCTGCTCGTTGAGGGCGTCGGCGAAGCTCTGATCTGGCAAGTCGTCCCTTTCCTGGTCGTTTCGCCGAAGGCTAGGCGAGATCGCGAATTCGGCTTGCCTTAGCGCGCTTCGGGGCGCCTAAGCCTCAGGCCGTCCAGCGGAAGCCCGTCTCCGCCAGACGCGGCTCCAGAGGGCTCTCGGGGTGCCCGGGCTCGGTCGGCGCCGTGTTGTATCCGGACGGGGCGACGTCGTTGGGGGTGTCGGGATGGAAGACGGAGGCCAGATACTGGATCTGGCCGCGGCCGGGGCCGAGCTCCCACTGGCCGCCGCCGTAGGCGCCGATCCCGTTCTCGTCGCAGTGGTCGTAGGCGGCGAACAGCTCCTGGATCGGCCCGAACCGCGAGGGCTTGACATTGACCATCTTCGGGGGCCAGACCCGATCCTCGATGTCGGCGACCGAGTGGATCGGTGCGTCCCAGGTGACCCGGTCGGCGACCGGCTCGAGGATCGGCTGGGTCACCTCGGTGACGTCGGGATCCTCCAGCCAGGCCTCGGGAAACGCCTCGACCAGCTTCCGGTAGAGCTCGGGGTCTGTCTCCACGTCGACCGGCGTGCCCTTGTAGAAGCCCTTCAGGTCGAGCGAGTCGACCGCGCCGGTCTCAACCAGCTGCGCGATCAGCTCGTCGGTCCAGTCATTGGTCGGGTCGAGCTTGAAGCGGAGATCGGGGTAGACCTCCAGCCGCTCCCGCACCGGCTCGATCGTCGAGGGCTGAGGTTCCTCCCCTTCGCGCGGAAGCGGCGCGAGCCGCATCGAGACGACGAAGTTGACGGGTCGGGGTTCGCGCTCCAGCACCTCGTGCAGCGGCTTCCCGGCCTGCCGCAGCGCCAGGTCGAGAGCGGCGCTCTCGAACGCCCAGCGACGGTAGTTCTCCGAGACCTCCCGCTCTGGGGGGGTGGGAAAGAGGTCCGCGTCCTCGAGCAGCTTGGAGAATGAGGCGATCGTGTGCTCGCCGGCCAGCTCGAGGATCGGGCCCGCGTCCTGCTGGGCGACGTGGTCGAGCGCGTCGTAGACGACGTCCTCGCCGACGCCCTCCTCCCCGCCGCCCTTGAGGTGGATCACGGTGGTGAGCCGCTCGAAGTCGCTCGCCTTGTGGCCGAGCCCCTCGAGCTCGTAGGAGTCGATCTTGAGGGGCAGGTCGGCGATTCGCTCGTAGCTGCTCACGGTCGGGGCAATCTAACGACCGGCTCGACTCGACCGGCTGGTGCTCCTTACCGGCTGCTTAGAGCGCCGGATAAGGTGCGCGCGAAAACCGTCGGCGCTTCTGGACGGCGAAGACGAAGGGAGAGAGATGGCCCAATCACTCGAAGCGGACGCCGGGAAGGGCCTGAAGGCGCTCGGCGTCAACTGCACCTTGAAGAAGTCCCCCGAGACCTCGAACACCGAGGCCCTCATGAACCGGGTCCTCGGGCTGCTCGCCGAGCACGGGGTGGAGACGGAGATCCTGCGCCCAGTCGACTATGACATCAGGTTCGGGGTCAGCTCGGACGAGGGTGACGGGGACGAGTGGCCGCAGATCCTGGAGAAGATCAAGGCAGCCGACATCCTGTTGATGGGCATGTCGATCTGGTTCGGGGTGCGCTCCTCGGTGATGCAGATGGTGATCGAGCGCCTCGACGGCACCTACGACGAGACCAACGAGGTCGGCCAGTACCCGCTCTACAACAAGGTCGCCGGCGTGGTCGTCACCGGCAACGAGGACGGGGCGCACGCCAGCGCCGAGACCACCCTGTTCAACATGACCCACCTCGGCTGCGTCGTGCCCCCCAACGCCGACACCTACTGGGTGGGCGAGGCCGGGCCCGGGCCCTCCTACCTGGAGGCGGGCGGCGAGAGCCATCCCTACACCCAGCGGACCAGCTCCTGGTGCGCCCACAACCTGCTGCACATGGCCCGCATCCTGCGCGACCACCCGATCCCGCCGATCGGCAACACGGTCGAGGAGCACGGCGGCGACGCCGTGCACGTCGGCTAGCGCCCGCCCTGCGCGAGCGGGCCGCCGCCCGAGTCGGACGGCGTCGCTAGGTGGTCGGCGGCCGCAGGTTGCCGATCACGGTCTCCTGCAGCAGCACCCGCATCGACTCGGAGGACGCGAAGAAGAAGAAGGCGCCCCCCTTCTGCTTCAGCCCTGCCAGCGCGCAGAGCGCCGCGGTCGAGGCGGAGGTCCGGGTGATCGCCATGCCGCCGTTGACGCTGGGGGTGTTGCTGAACGAGATCTGCAGCGACAGATTGGAGAAGTTCGGCCTGCCCTTCTTCTTGATCTTGCGCCGCTTGGTGATCGTCTTCTTGATCACCTTGTTGCCCTTGCGCCGCTTCACCTTCTTGCGTTTGAACTTGTACACGTACTGCAGGCGGAGATCCTTGGCGCGGGCCCCGAAGCCCGCCGGGCCCCCCTCGGCGCAGGAGTCCTGGGTCTGCACGCTCAGCGGCCCGAGATGCCGGCCCCCGACCCGGCGGTTCTTCTTGTCCAGGTCCTGAGCGATCGCGCCGTAGCTCCATTCCTCGTCGTCGAGCGGAACGAGGCCGGTCCGCTTGCCGGTGGCCACCGAGTTGGAGGTCATCGTCTCGGTCATCAGACGGTCCCAGGACTTGATCCTGGGGAAGGCCTTCCTGTAGTTCTGGGTCCAGGGCGGCCGCGATGGGTCGCTGAGCCGCCCGGCGTTCCAATCCATCGGCTCGAAGTCGGTCAGCAGCGCGTAGATCGCCGGATGGTCGTAGAGCGTGAAGGCGTAGCCGGGCTGGGTGAAGTCGTAGTTCATCCCGGTCAGGGCGATGATCCGGTTGCAGGGGAAGGCGGCGCGCAGATTGGTGGCGAGCTCGGCCGCCACCGAGGGAGTCATCGCGGGCGCCCCGTTGGATCCGGTGAAGCGGGTGTTGAGCACGAAGATGTCCTGCGATCGGATCCGGCCGCCTAGGCCGCCCTTCGCCTCGTTGAAGTTGGCGTAGTCATCGATGTTCCCCTGCGTGTTGATCCGGATCAGCATCGTGAACCGGGTCGGCCCGGGTCCCGGGGGGCTGAGGCCCACCGGCTGCGGCGGGCAGCTGACCTGCGCCTCGGCCGGGGCGGGGGCGCCGCCCGCGCCGATCAGCAGCAGGGCCAGCGCGAGCAGGGCCGCGCCGACCGCCGCCGGGAGCAGCCGGTGAGCGCACAGGGTCGTGCGACTCCGGGTGTCGGTACCGATTCCTGCCATCGAACGAGCCAGCCCGTGAAGCTAGCGGCGGCACCACCCGGAACACGCCAGGTGCCTTGCAGGTTGCGGTCCGCGGCGGTCAGGCTGCTGACTCTCGGACCGGAGGCGCAGCCGAAGCGACTTGTGGTGGGCGGCCGCCACCGCGGCGGTCCTATGGCGAAGCCATCCTCCGGCGCGTTATTCCGAAGCACTCCTCCGCTGCGCGACCAGCGCCAGCATCGCGTAGGCGACGTTGGCCGCGAGCAGCGAGGTGGGCTGACCCGGTCCGTCGTAGGGCGGCGAGACCTCGACCACGTCGAAGCCCCGGAAGTCGATCCCGGTGAGCGCCCTGACCAGGTCGAGCGCTTCGCCGGATGTTGGGCCGCCCACCTCGGGGGTTCCGGTCGCCGGGGCGAAGGCCGGGTCCACGAAGTCGATGTCGAAGCTGAGGAAGGCGGGGCCGTCGCCGACCCGGGCGCGCACCCGCTCGGCGTACTGGTCGGGGCTGAGCCCGCGCAGCTCCCTCCACGGGAGCAGCTCGAAGCCGAGCCCGCCCGGGTCCTCGATGTCCTGCTTCGAATAGACCGAGCCCCTCATCCCCGCCATCAGGGAGCGCGAGGGGTCGACCACGCCCTCCTCCACCGCTCGGCGAAAGGGGGTGCCGTGGAAGTACCGCTGCCCGCCGTAGGAGTCCCAGGTGTCGGGGTGTGAATCCAGCAGCACCAGTGCGGGCGGACCGTGGGCGGCCGCCAGCGCGCGAAGCTCGGCCAGCGCGATCAGGTGATCCCCCCCGAGCACCAGGGGCACCACCCCGGCGGCCGCGACCGGCTCCAGGCCGGCGGCGATCTCGCCGACGCCGCGCTCGGCGTCGCCCGGAGGGGAGACGACGTCGCCGCGGTCGACGATCGAGAGGGAGCCGAGCACGTCTACGTCGATCACCGGGTCGTAGTCGCGCAGCAGCACCGAGGCGGAGCGGATCGCCTCCGGCCCGAAGCGGGCGCCGGGCCGGAAGCTGGTTCCCGTGTCGAAGGGGACCCCGACCACGGCCACGTCCGCCCCCTCGAGCTCGGTCCGGTGCGGCTGCCGGGCGAAGGTGCGGATGCCGCTGAAGCGCGGCGGGGATTCCTCGGGCGAGGTCACTCGCGCACCACCCTCACCGTCCTCAGGGTGCGGTCGCTCGCTCCCCGCACCAGGCCGCCATGGGCGAGCGAGTCGGCGATGTAGGCGAGGGTGGGCTGGGTCAGCCGCTCGCCGGGCAGCACGTTGGGCACCCCGGGCGGATATGCCGCCAGGGACTCCGCGGCGATCCTGCCCTCGGCCCGCTCGAACGGCACCACCTCCTGGGCCCCGAGGAAGGCGTCGCGCGGCGCCAGCTCGAGCTTCCCCCAGGGCGGTGGCTCCGCGAAGGCGCGTCGCTGCTCGAGGTCGCCCGGGCCGATCGCCTCGGTCACATGGCGCAGCGCCTCCACCAGGCGGGCGGCCCCCGGCGCGGCCCGCTCGCCGATCCCGAACACGGCCACGATCACGTTCTCGGAGAAGAGCTCGAGGTTGATGTCGTCGCGCTCCCTCATCAGCGAGGCGATCCTATGCCCGGTGGCGCCGGTGCCGCGGACGTCGATCGAGAGGCGGAGGGGATCCCAGGCGGCGACGCTGGTGCGCCCGGCGAGGCGCTCGTCGAGCACGTCGAGGCCGGGTATCTCCCGGATCCGCTCCCGGGTCTCGCGCAGCGTCGCCAGCGTCTCGGAGAGCAGCTCCTGGCCGCGGGTGACGGCGAAGCGGCGGGCGGCGTCGAGCGAAGCGGTCAGAAGGGCGTTCGGGCTGGTCGACTCGACCAGGGTCACCGAGCGGTCGACCAGGCCATCGTCGACCAGGTCGCCGGCCCCCAGGTGCAGGATCGCCGACTGGGTCAGGCTGCCGACGATCTTGTGGGTGCTCGACAGCACCAGGTCGGCGCCGCCCCGCAGCGCACCCGGCGGCAGCTCGTCGTGGAAGTAGAGGTGCGAGCCCCAGGCCTCGTCCACGACCAGCGGGACGCCGTGATCGTGGGCCACCTCGGCCAGCTCCGCGACCCGCGCCACCGCGCCGAAGTAGGTGGGGGAGACGACCATCGCCGCCTCCGCCTCCGGGGCGGCGTCGAGCGCCGTGGCGAGCGCCTCGGGGGTGACGCAGTGGGCGACCCCCAGGTCGGGATCGATCTCCGGCGCGGCGAATGAGGGCCGCAGGCCGGAGAGCACCATCCCGTCGACGGTCGAGGAGTGGACGTTGCGCTGGACGACGTGGCCGCGGTCGGGGGGCCCGGCGCGAGTCTTCTCCCGGGCGTGCGCGAAGGTCATGCAGATCGCGTGGTTGCCTCCGGAGGCTCCGTTCAGCAGGAACCAGCTGCGGCGGGCACCCCACGCCTCGGCGGCGAGCTGCTGCGCGCGCTGGAAGGGGGTGGGCTCCGGGCCGACGTCTATTCCCTCGAGCCCGCCCGGCACGTCGTGGGCGAGCGCCGCCGCGCCGAGCACCTCGATCAGGCCGGGGTCCGCCCCGGTGCCCTTGTGGCCGGGGATGTGGAAGCGGCCGGGCTCTCGCGCTACGTATGCGGCGAGGGCGTCGAGGTAGGGCGCTTCGGTCTGATCCGCCAACCCGATCCCGTCAAGCCCCGTGGGGCGGCTCGCCGCCGGCGTACTCCGAGTGCGGGTACCGCTCGCCGCCGATCAGGAGGCGGGTTTCGACATCTGCCATGGCTTCGATCCTACGGCTTCGGGATCGGCTCCCTGGACCGGTGGGCGTGCGGCCAGGGACCGCCTCAGATTGTGCGACCCCTCACCGTTTCAGGGCGGCTTTCAGGGCAAGGCGGGGAAGGACGGCCAGGGGGAGAAGGAAACCGGCCGCCCTTTCCGCCCGCCTGCGCCGAGGCTCAAAGCTCGGCGGAGACGAGGAGTGATATGTGGGCGGGCGCCGGAGTAGGGGGTCTCCGAACGCCCGCCCGCTGCCTCGACTCAAGTGCCGCGTACCCTGGCCGTCGGCCCGCTAAACCTGGACCGTGGCCTTGCGGCCGAATGGGCTTGCCGGGCTGCGCTCAGCGCCGCTTCGCCGCCACCGCCCGCTGCAGCTGCGCCTTGCTCATGCTCGAGCGGCCGCTGATCCGGAGCCGCCGCGCCTGGTTGTAGAGCTGCTCCTTGGTTTGGCCCTTCGGCCGGTTGGTGCCGGACCGGCGGCCTCCGCGCCGCGAGGGGGAGGCTCCCTTGGTCGAGCTGCGAGACCGGGTCCTCGACTCGCCCGAGCGGGCGCGGTTCTTCTGCACGGTGCGGGCGGCCAGCTGCTTCGCCCGGCCCTTGGGCGCGCCGCGCTTGCGGGCGCTGCGCTTGATCTTCTCGTACTGCCGGGCTCGCTTGGTGCCCTTCCGAACGCCACGTGGGGGCATTGCTCCTCCTTTTCGGAGCGGTCAGTGTCTGAAAGCCGCGCTACCCGCTCACCCACGAGGCAAACCGGGCGGAGCGTGCCCGCACGGGGCGTTTGGGCGCTATTAGCCATGGGTAACTAAGTTGGCCAGTGCCGCAAAGCGCGGCAGAGACCGCAAGCGGGAGAAGCGAGGGCGGTTGTAGGGATGCGCATATGGATGCGCTGACGTTGAAGACGATGGACCAGTCCGCCTCGAGCTCAAACGAGAGCACCGGAGCCCCCTCCCCGGGACCGAACGAGCAGTTGGCGGGCGAGCGGCAGCTGCTGCGCCGCTTCGCCGAAGGGGGCTCGCCCCGGGTGCGCGAGGAGCTGGTCGAGCGCTTCATGCCGCTGGCGCGCCGGCTGGCCGCTCGCTACGCCGGCGGCGCCGAGCCCTTCGACGACCTGGTGCAGGTCGCCAGCGTGGGCCTGGTCAAGGCGATCGACCGCTTCGACCCGGAGCGCGGCACCGCCTTCTCGACCTTCGCCGTCCCGACCATCCTCGGCGAGCTGAAGCGCCACTTCCGCGACCGCGGCTGGTCGGTCCACGTCCCCCGCGACGTGCAGGAGAGGATCCTCAAGGTGGAGCGTGCGATCGCCGAGCTGCCCGCGCGGCTTGGCCACCCACCGACCGTGCAGGAGATCGCCAAGCGAGTGGAGGCCTCCGAGGAGGAGGTCCTGGAGGCGATGCACGCCGCGCAGGGCCATCACGCGATCTCGCTGGACGCCGCCTCGGCCTTCGCCGATGGCGAGGACCCGGCCCCGCTGGGCGAGCGGATCGGGGAGGAGGACCTGTCCTTCGACACGGTCGAGTACGGCGCAGCGATCGCGCCGGTGCTCGCCGACATCTCCGAGCGGGACCGCCGCGTGCTCCACCTTCGCTTCGTGGAGGACATGACACAGAGCGAGATCGCCGAGCGCGTCGGCGTCTCCCAGATGCACGTCTCCCGGATCCTCCGCGCCACGATCGAGCGGCTGCGGAACGAGGTTCCCGAGAACGAGTAGCGCCGCCGCCCCGGGTCAGCTGGCGACCTCGACGACGAGGAACTCGGCCTCCTCGCCCTCGGGGGTGCGCTCGCGGATCACCTCCATCTTGCGCGCGAGCTTGCGCAGCGACCCGTGGCCGGGGATCTCCATCTCGGCGAGCAGCCGCTCGCCGGCTCCCTCGACCAGGGGGCCGACCCGCATGTCGAGCGTGCCGTCGCCATCCCGGATCGCGATCCCCAGCTTGCCCCCGGAGAAGTCGACCGCCTTGCCGGCGGAGACGGCATCGCCCAAGAGCACCGTGTCGGAGAGCCGGTCGACCGAGAGCTCCGCTCTGGCGGCCAGAGCGCGGATCACCCGGGCCAGCACCGGCCGCACCATCTCGCCCGGCGTGATCGCCATCTCGAGATCGTCGCTGATCCTTTCCGGCGGGGACTCTCCGTTGTCGCTGCGCTCCCGCTCCGCGTAGGAGAAGCGCACGGTCGTCCGCGTCCCCTCGCCGGCCCCGCCCGAGATCTCGAAGCTGTCCGAGAGCGATGCGATCAGCGGCAGGCCAAGCCCGAGCGAGGCCTCTCCGGTGGGGTTGGGACGCGGCTCGAACCCCTGGCCGTAGTCGCGGATCTCGATCTCCACCTCGTCCCCCTTCGGGGTCGCGGAGACCTCGAGCGGGCCGGCCGCGTCCCGGTAGGCGTGCAGCACGACGTTGTTGGCGGCCTCGGTGACCACGGTCTTCAGGTCGGCGACCCTTCCTGGGGAGAGGCCGAGCGCCTCGCCGAGGCCCGCCACCGCCTGGCGGACGACGAGCACGTTCTCGGCCCTGGCGGGGAGGGCCAGGCTGAATTCGGTCATGACGGGCCGGTTCCCGTCCCGTTGGTGACCGCTGCGACGGCCTCGTCGTGGACCTCGTAGACGGGCAGGGCGGCCTTCAGCCCCGTCACCTCGAGCACCCTGTGGACCGCCTCAGCGCCACCGGAGTTGACCACCGCGAGCCGCTCGGCCCCGACGCGGCGCCTCGCGTCGAGGATCGCGCCGAGGATCGAGGAGTCGATGAAGGTGGCCGGGGAAAGATCGACGACGATCGGGGCGCCCTCCCCGATCAGCTCCTTGAGACGCCTCCCTAACCCAGGCGCCGTGCTGAGGTCGTGCTCGCCGGTGATCATCAGCACTGCCACTCCCGCGTCCGTTCGCTCGAGCGCGATCTCCCCAGTGCGCACAACCCGAAACTACCTTGAACCGTTAATGCTCAAACCTCCGGCGCGGGAGGCAGCGACGCCGGCTCGGGACGCCGGGCGGCCATTCGCTCCGCGCGGCGCTGCTGCCAGCGCACCAGGGCGATCGCCAGCACGGTGACCGCGAAGAGCATCGTCGCCACTTGTCGAATCAGGCGCCCGTCGCTTCTCAGGTTCGGCGACCTTCAGCAGCGAGAGTATGGAACGAAGCAGGCCCGCGGCAAGGGGCGGATGCCAAAAAAGCCGACTCGCTCCTTGTACGATCGGTACAAGCCGATCTCCAAAGCTTGACCTAAACCTCGCTTGCGGAGAGCGCCATGCATCTCTACGTTTGTTCAACCTGTCGAAGCGAGTCGCCGCGCCGCGCCCGCCCCGCGCGGGGGCGCAGAAAGAGGAGGAGGTAGGAGGAGATGGCAGCGAGCCCTCAGACGGAGGCCCCGGCGGCCGTCGCCAACCGCGAGGAGCTGCAGGAGCTCGCCCGCCGCCACCTCTGGATGCACTTCACCCGGATGGGCTCCTTCGGGCCCGAGGTCAAGGTGCCGGTCATCGCCCGGGCCGAGGGCTGCTACGTCTGGGATGCCGATGGGAACCGCTTGCTCGACGGGCTCTCCGGCCTGTTCTGCGTCAACGTCGGCCACGGCCGTCCGGAGCTTGCGGATGCCGCGGCCACCCAGGGCCGTGAGCTCGACTACTTCCCACTCTGGAGCTACGCGCACCCGCGCGCGATCGAGCTGGCGGCGCGGATCGCCGGCCTGACGCCGGACGACCTCAACCGAGTCTTCTTCACCTCGGGTGGATCGGAGGCGGTGGAGTCCGCGCTGAAGCTGGCGCGCAACTACCACCGCGTGACCGGCAACGGGGCCAAGCACAAGCTGATCGCCCGGGAGCTCGCCTACCACGGGACCTCGCTCGGGGCGCTCTCCGCCACCGGCATCCCGGCGCTCCGCTCGCAGTTCGAGCCCCACGTCCCGGGCGGCTGCCACGTGCCCAACACCGACAGCTACCGCTGGCCACCGGACCGCGACCCGCTCTGGGCAGCGGACAAGATCGAGGAGCGCATCCTCTTCGAGGGGCCGGAGACGGTCGCCGCCGTGATCCTGGAGCCGCTCCAGAACGCCGGCGGCTGCATCCCGCCGCAGGAGGGGTACTTCCAGCGGGTGCGGGAGATCTGCGACCGGCACAACGTGCTGCTGATCTCCGACGAGGTGATCTGCTCCTGGGGACGGCTCGGCCACTACTGGGGCTGCGAGCGCTACGACTACCTCCCCGACATCATCACCACGGCGAAGGCGATGGCCGGCGCCTTCATCCCGATGGGGGCGATGATCGTCTCCGACCGGGTCTACGAGCCCTTCGCGGAGGGCAAGGCGATGTTCGCCCACGGATTCACCTTCGCCGCGCATCCGGTCGCCTGTGCGGTGGCGATGGCGAACATCGACATCTTCGAGCGCGAGGACCTGAACGGGCACGTGCGCGACAAGCAGGGCGAGTTCCGGGCGGCGCTGGAGGGGCTTTACGACATTCCGATCGTCGGCGACGTACGGGGCGATGGCTACTTCCACGCGATCGAGCTGGTCAAGGACAAGGAGACCAGGGAGACCTTCAACGAGGAGGAATCCGAGGACCTGCTGCGGGGCTTCCTCTCAGGAGAGCTCTATCGCCGCGGGCTGATCTGCCGCGCCGACGACCGCGGCGACCCGGTCGTCCAGCTCGCCCCGCCGCTGATCGCCGACACTGAGCAGTTCGAGGAGATCGTGTCGGTGCTGCGCCCTGTGCTCGAGGAGGCTTCGCAGCGCGTCGGGATCTAGGGCATGCTCACGGTTGAGAGCCTCACGTCGGAGCTGGGCCTCGAGATCGCGGCCGGCACCGACGCGGCCGGCGAGCGCGAGATCCGCTGGGTGCACATCTCCGAGCTCCTCGATCCGACTCCCTGGCTCTCCGGCGGCGAGCTGCTCCTGACCACCGGGATCGCGCTCGACACGCCCGGACGCCAGCGGAAGTTCATCCGCCTGCTGGCCGACAGCGCGCTGGCGGGACTCGGTCTCGGCACCGGCTTCGACCATCCCGAGCTGCCCGAGCCGCTGCTGACCGAGGCGGAGAGGGTCGGCTTTCCGCTGTTCGAGGTTCCCTACGAGAAACCGTTCATCGCGATCACCGAGGCGGCCGCGAACCGGCTCGTCAACGAGCAGTACGACGTGCTCGCCCGCGGCCTCGCCGTCAACGAGCGCCTCGAGAGGCTCGTCCTTAAGGGGGGAGGACTGCAGAAGATCGCCGCCGAGATCGCGACCGCGATCGGCGGCAGCTCGGTGGTGCTCGGCGCCGCGGGGGAGGCGTTGGCCCACGGCGGCCGGCGCCTCTCCGCCGAGGTCCTGAACGCGGCGGCGTCCGAGGTCGGATCGCGCGGAGCCCGAGCGGTGCCGTTCGTGCCCGTCCCGGCCCAGCTCGGGGGGCGGGCCCTGGCTCATCCGGTCGCCCCGCGGGGAGGGCCCGCGGAGGCCTGGCTGGTCGTCGTGCGCCGCGGCGCCGAGCTGGGCGACTTCGAGCGGCTCTGCGTGCAGCAGGCGGCGATCGTCGTCGCCCTCGAGCTGATGCGCGAGCGGGTGGCGCGTGAGACCGAGCGCCGCCTCTCCGGCGAGGTGCTGGCGGCGACCCTCTCCGGCCGGCTGGCGGCGGCCGACGTCCGCGACCGCCTGGCGCCCTTCGGGATCGGGGACCGCGCCGCAGTCCTCGCCTTCGAGCTGGCCGACCCGGCGGCCGCGGAGAGCACGCTGGAGCTGCACCTCTCAGGGGACGGGCGCTCCGCCCTGGTCGCCCCCCACCCGGCGGGGCGCCGCGAGTTGCTCTGCGCGGTGGCCGACGTCGGGGACGAGGATCCGATCGAGCTGGCGGCGGGAGCCCGCCGGGCGATCGAGTCAGCCCACGGCCCGACGCGGGCGGCGACCAGTCGCGCGCTTCCGATCGAGCGCCTCCGCCACGCCTTCCACGAAGCCCGCTGCGCGCTGGAGGCGACCGGCTTCGCGAACGGGTCGACGCCGGAGGTCTCCTCCCACCGTGACCTGGGAGCGTTCACGCTGCTGCTCTCGGTGCAGGACGACGAGGCGCTTCGCCTCTACTGCGACAGCGTTCTCGGACCGATCGAGGAGTCCGACCAGCGCTACGCCCCCGAGCTGCTCCGCTCGCTCGAGGCCTATATCGATCGGAACGGGCACTGGGAGCGGGCCGCCGGCGACTGCTACTGCCACCGGCACACCCTGCGCTACCGGATCAAGCGGGTCGAGGAGCTCACCGGGCGCGACCTGAGCCGCGCGAACGACCGCGTCGAGCTGTGGCTGGCGCTGCGGGCCCGGGAGCTGATCGCGTGAGAAGCGAAGCGGAGCGGGGTAGCCCGATGAGAGACGCTCAACGCAGAGCCGCCCCCGGAAGCGAAGCCGAGCGGGGTAGCCCGATGAGAGACGCTCAACGCAGAGCCGCCCCCGGAAGCGAAGCTGAGGAGGCGGCGTCCTCATGAATGTGGGCGTCCCGACCGAGATCAAGGAGGACGAGTACCGGGTCGCGCTCACGCCGGCGGGGGCCCGGGAGCTCGCCGAGCACGGCCACGAGGTCCTGATCCAGGGGGGCGCCGGCGAGGGGAGCGCCCTGGCCGACGAGGCCTACGAGGCGCAGGGCGCGCGGATCGTCCCCGACGCCGCGGCCGTCTTCGAGCAGGCCGAGATGATCCTCAAGGTCAAGGAGCCGCAGCCCCCCGAGCTGGAGCTGCTGAGGGCCGAGCAGGCCCTGTTCACCTACCTGCACCTCGCCCCGGCTCCGGAGCTGACCCGCGGGCTGCAGGCGAGCGGCGCGACCTGCGTCGCCTACGAGACGGTCGAGGACGCGGACGGCAGGCTTCCCCTGCTGGCACCGATGAGCGAGATCGCGGGGAAGATCGCCACCCAGGCCGGCGCCTTCTTCCTCGAGAAGCCGCTCGGGGGGCGCGGGATCCTGCTCGGCGGCGTCCCCGGCGTGGCGGCGGCAAACGTGATGGTCATCGGCGGGGGCGCGGTCGGCATGAACGCCGCCTTCATTGCGATCGGGATGGAGGCGGACGTCTTCATCTACGACGTCTCGATCGATCGGCTGCGCGGGCTCGACATCGCCCTCGGAGGGCGCTGCTCGACGGTCCACTCCTCGACGCTTGCGATCGAGGAGATGCTGCCGCGGGCCGATCTCGTGATCGGCGCCGTGCTCGTCCACGGGGCGCGCGCGCCCAAGGTGGTCCGCCGCGAGCAGCTCAAGCTGATGAAGCGGCATGCGGTCCTGGTCGACGTCGCGATCGACCAGGGGGGTTGCTTCGAGACCTCGCGACCGACCACTCACCGGGACCCGACCTTCGAGCTCGACGGCATCACCCACTACTGCGTCGCCAACATGCCGGGGGCCGTCCCGATCACCTCGACCTTCGCCCTCACCAACGCCACGCTCCCCTATGTGCTGGCGCTGGCCGACCATGGTGTCGCGGACGCGGCCCGCCGGGATCCCGGTCTCGCCCTCGGTGTCAACGTCGCCGGCGGCAAGGTCACGCATCCGGCCGTCGCGGAGGCGGTGGGCGAGGAGTATGTGCCGGTCGAGCAGGTGCTCGGCCCCGGACCGGATGGCGCCGTTGACGGCAGGGCGGCCGCGCGGGCGGCGCGGAAGACTTAGAGATACGGAAGGAGGAGGAGGACGACGGATGGCAGCGGCAACGACAAAGAAGACCAAGGTGCTCGAGCTCAAGAACTTCATCGGCGGCGAGTTCACAGATCCCGCCGAGGGCGAGATGGAGGACGTGGTCAACCCCGCCACCGGCGAGGTGATCGCCCGAGCGCCGCTGAGCACCAAGGAGGATGTCGACAGGGCGGCGAAGGCGGCCCGCAAGGCGTTCGAGACCTGGCGGGACACCACTCCCGCGGAGCGCTCGGTGGCGCTGCTCAAGATCGCCGATGCGTTCGAGCAGCGGGCGGATGAGATCACCGACCTCGAGACGATGGACGCGGGCAAGCCGCGCCAGGCGATGTTCGACGAGGAGATCGGCCCGATGGTGGACCAGCTCCGCTTCTTCGCCGGGGCCGCCCGCCTGCTCGAGGGGAGGTCCGCGGGCGAGTACATGAAGGGCCACACCTCGTTCATCCGGCGCGAGCCCGTGGGCGCCGTCGGCCAGATAACGCCCTGGAACTACCCGTTGATGATGGCGGTCTGGAAGATCGGGCCGGCGCTGGCGGCCGGCAACACCCTGGTCCTGAAGCCGGCCGAGACCACGCCGGTGACCACGCTCAAGGTGCTGGCCGAGATCTGCGCGGAGCATCTCCCGCCCGGGGTTGCCAACTTCATCGGCGGCCACGGCGAACCGGCTGGGTCCGCGCTGGTCACCCACCCCGAGATCGACATGGTCTCTCTGACCGGCTCCCCGGAGACGGGCAAGTGGATCGCCAAGGCGGCGGCCGACACGCTGAAGCGGGTCCACCTCGAGCTGGGCGGCAAGGCGCCGGTGGTCGTCTTCGACGACGCGGACATGGAGCTGGCGATGGAGACGATCGCGGGCACCGGCTACTTCAACGCCGGTCAGGACTGCACCGCCGCGACCCGGGTGCTCGCGTCGAAGGGCGTCTACGACGAGGTGGTCTCCGGGCTCGCCGAGCAGGCGAAGGACTACAAGACGGGTGACACCTTCGACGAGGACACCGTGCTCGGGCCGCTCAACTCCGAGCGCCAGCGCGACCGGGTCGAGGGCTTCCTCGAGGGCAAGCCGAAGGGCGCCGAGATCGTGACAGGCGGCAGGCGCCCCGACCTGCCCGGCTACTTCCTCGAGGCGACCGTGGTCTCGGGGCCCGACCAGTCCTCGGAGATGATCCAGCGGGAGATCTTCGGCCCGGTGATCACCGTGCAGCCCTTCGACGACGAGGAGAAGGCGATCGAGTGGGCGAATGGCACCCGGTACGGGCTCGCCTCATCGGTCTGGACGCGCGACGTGGGCCGCGCCTTCAGGGTCTCGAAGGCGCTTCGCTTCGGCTGCGTCTGGATCAACGACCACATCCCGATCGTCGCCGAGATGCCGCACGGCGGCTACAAGCAGTCCGGCTACGGCAAGGACCTCTCGATGTATGCGGTGGAGGATTACACCCAGATCAAACACGTAATGGCCAATCACGCGTGAGCGTCCTCACTGCCTAGATGGCGCGGGCGAGGGCGGTGACCGCGCCGGCGACGAAGACCGCGCCCAGCGGCGAGTCCCGCACCGCCAGCAGTCCGCCCGCCGCCCCCACCCCGATCGCGCGCTCGTCGAGTACCAGCGAGGAGCCCTCGCCGAAGGTCTCGATCACCACCAGCGCAGCGAGCAGCGCCGGCGCCAGCAACCCGACCACGGAGAGCGCCCGCGGCGGCAGCTTCCTGCCCCCGAGCAGGACCGGACCGGAGGCCCGGATCAGGGCGGTGCCGGCGATCAGGGTGACGATCAGGACCGCGATCTCGCTCACGGTCCCTCCTCGGCCTCGACCAGCGGCTCCTTCGCCCGCGGCGGCGGCGGCCTGCGCTCGCGCAACCCGAGCAGGGCGCCCGCGCTCGCCGCGATAACCGGGACTCCCGGTGGCGTGATCGGGGTCAGGACGAGCGCCAGCGCCGCCCCGACCCCGGCCGGGCCGAGGGCGCGGCGCGCCCGCAGCTCACCCACCAGCAGGGCGAGGAAGAAGGCCGGGAAGAGGGCGTCGAGGCCGAGCGACTCGGGGTCGCCGATCGCGTCGCCCGCGAAGACACCGACCATCGTCCCGCCCACCCACGCCGGGTAGGTGGGAAGCGTCGCTCCCACCATGAAATCCGGGTCGAACCGCCCGCCGCCGCGGTTCGCCATCGCCCAGGAGGCGTCGATCATCGCCTCGCCGTAGGCGGCGCGCAGCAGCGCGCCGCCGCGGAGGGAGGGCGCCAGCGCGATTCCCATCGGCACGTAGCGCGCGTTGAGCAGGGTCGCGGCCACCACGGCCGCGGCGACGCCGCCGCCCGAGGCGAGGACCGCGGTGGAGCCGAACTGCGCGGAGCCCGCGAACGCGAACGCTGACATCGCCAGCGCGCCCCCCGAGCCAAGCACCGGCTCGGCGAGGACGCCGAAGGAGATCGCCAGCAGCGCCGCCGCCAGCGCGATCGGGAGCCCGGCGCGGATGCCGGCACGGAGGGAACTGCGGCGGGCCGCCTTGGAGGGTGGGGCTTCCGCGGGGGCGCTCATCGGGGAGGCACTCTAGGCGCGGCATCCGTGCCGGCCCAGTCGTGATCGAGGCAGCGCGCGGGCATCAAACGCCCTGTGGCTGGTGCGCCCACACATCCCCCTGTGGACAAGGATCAAAGGCGCTCCCGGGAGATACCCGGGAACCCGCAAATTAGTCCCCTCGGTCTAGAGGCTCGGGTAGTACTTGGCCACGTAGCCCTTGGGCTTACGCTTGGTCTTACGCCAGCGGGGCCCGCTGCCGCGCCGCACCGGCTCGCCCACCGCGGAGGTGTCGAAGCGCCGGCCCGCCACCACCATGTAGGTGTGGCCGGCGTTGGCGTAGACCGTGATCCACCGGCCCTTCCCGAAGGTGCCCCAGCTCGAGGCGAGCGCACCCGAGGGCAGCGGGCCGTCGATCAGCCCGGCGCCGTTGAGCACGTAGCTGACCGCGCCGGAGCAGTCGTAGCCGGAGTCGAAGAAGCTCGCGTGGCCGCCGCCCCAGCGATAGGGCATCTTGCGGATCTGGTTGCCGGCGTTGATCGCAGCCACCACCTGCCAGGGGGCGCCGGCCGGCGGGATCGCCTTGCCCTTCTTGGTCACCTTCGCCTTGCTCACCGGCCCGGTGGGCGCGGTGGGCGCGGGGGCCGGCGTGGTGCTGCCCGGGGGAGGCATGCCGCCCGACTGGGCGTACGCCCCGCTCGCGCCCGCCAGCGCGCAGGCCGCGGAGAGCCCGACTACCGCGAGGCGCGCCTTGGTGGTGAGTGTGGATGACGGCAAGACAAGTTCTCCTTCGCAGGCCTACGGGGTTAGCTGTCGGGCTGGCGCTCAAGGAGCCTGCGCCCCCACCTCGGTGGGTTCGCCCCTGTGTCTGGTTCCCCCGCTCCCGCCCTGCTTGGAGGACGGGACTCGGCGTAACTGGCGCGGCACCGTAGCAAAGGTGAACGATTGCTTGCAAGCACCAACCGCATGTACGTGACAGCTGCCACTAGAGCCCCGGGAAGAACTTGGCCTTGTAGCGGCGCGCCGACCGTGCGGTGGAGCGCCAGCGCGGGCCGCTACCGCGTCGCAGCGACTCGCCGACCGCTGAGGTGTCCCAGCGCAGGCCGGCGATCACCACGTAGGTGTGGCCCTTGTTGGCGTAGACCGTGATCCACTGCCCCGTCCCCCGGGAGCCCCAGCGCCGCGCCAGGTCCCCGGAGGTCATCGGCCGCTTCTTCAGCAGCCCGGCGGCGTGCAGCACGTAGCTGACCGCGCCCGAGCAGTCATAGCCCTTCGCCGCCTTCCAGTTGCGGTGCCCCCCGCCCCAGCGATACGGCTTGAAGCGGATCCGGTTGGCGGCGTTGATCGCCTTGCGGACGTTCCGGGGAGCGTCCGCGGGCGCGACGGCGCTGCCGTCCGCCTGCAACGTGGCGACGCCCATCGTCGTGGAGGTCGGCACGGTGGGCGTCGTGCTCGTTCCCGTGCTGCCCGGCGCTGCCGCGCCACCCGTCTGTGCCGAGGCGGACGTGGCGCCCGCCAGGGTCCCGGCGAGAAGCAGCCCCGCCAGGCCAAGCTTCTGAGCCCTGCTCGCTCTGTTGCGCAAAACCGATCTCCTTCGTCGGCCTACGGGGTTAGCTGACGGGCTGGCGCTAAAGGAGCCTGCGCCCCACCCCTGGGTGGTTCGCCCCGAACTGGTTGGTTCCCCCGTTCCCGCCCTCCCTGCTTGGGGACGAGATTCGGCGTTTTGCAAGCGCGGCAAGCTAGCAGATGGATGAGCGTTCGCTCACACGATGTTCCCTGGCTGACCCCGGCCTCGGCCGGGCTGAGCCCGGCCGCCGTGTAGGTTGCCCGCGTGAAGCTCGAGGGGAAGCGCGTGCTGCTGAGCGGCGCCACCGGAGGACTCGGGCAGGCGATCGCCGCGCAGCTCGCCTCGCAGGGGGCGAACCTCGTGCTCAGCTCGCGGCGGCTCAAGGAGCTGCAGGAGCTGGCGCGCTCGCTGCCGGGCGGGGCGAGGCGGCACGAGGTTGTCGTCGCCGATCTCGCCGGGTCCGGAGCTGCGGAAGAGCTCGTGCGCCAGTCGGGCGACCTCGACGGGCTAGTCGCGAACGCCGCGCTTCCCGGCGTCGGAACGATCGATCGGCTCAGCAAGGAGGAGGTGTTGCGCACGCTGCGGGTCAACCTCGAGGCGCCGATCCTGATGAGTCGCGAGCTGGCGCCGGCGCTGATCGAGAGCGGCGAGGGGCAGATCGTCTTCATCTCCTCGCTGAACGGCAAGGTGGGCACCCCCCGCACCGCGATCTACTGCACGACGAAGTTCGGGCTGCGCGGCTTCGCGCTCGCGTTGCGCGAGGACCTGCTGCCGAAGGGCGTCGGGGTCTCGATCGTCTCCCCTGGGTTCATCCGGGAGGCGGGCATGTTCCACGACTCCGGCGTGAAGGCGCCGCCGGGGCTGGGCACGACCACTCCCGAGAGCGTGGGGAAGGCGGTGGTCCGCGCCATCCGCCGGAACCGCTCCGAGGTCGAGCCGGCGACCCGACGGCTACGCCTCGTCACCGCCTTCGCCCACCGGCATCCCGAGCTCGCCGCGCGCGTGGGCCGCCGCGGCGGCGCCGAGCGGATCGCCGACGACCTCGTCTCCGGCCACGCGGGGAAGCGCTAGGGCGATGCATGTTTGCCGGCCCTTGGCGCTGCCTAGACTGAGACTGTGAGCAGCGACAGCTTCGGATCCCGCGCCGCGCTCGAGGTCTCGGGCCGTGAGTTCGAGCTTCACCGTCTAGACGCTTTGCAGAGCAAGTTCGACGTCGCTCGCCTGCCGTATTCGCTCAAGGTCCTGCTCGAGAACGCCCTGCGCCTCGAGGACGGGGAGGCGGTCACCGCGGAGAACGTCGAGGCGATCGCGACCTGGGACGCCAAGGCGGAGCCGTCGGTCGAGATCCCGTTCCAGCCCGCGCGCGTGCTGATGCAGGACTTCACCGGAGTGCCCGCCGTCGTCGACCTGGCGGCGATGCGCGACGCGATGGAGGACCTGGGCGGCGACCCGGGGGCGATCAATCCGCTGGTGGACGTCGATTTGATCATCGACCACTCGGTCCAGGTGGACGCCTTCGGCAACGAGCGCGCCTTCGCGATCAACGAGGAGCGCGACTACGAGCGCAACGGCGAGCGCTACGCCTTCCTGCGCTGGGGGCAGGAGGCGTTCGACAACTTCAGGGTCGTCCCGCCGGCGACGGGGATCTGCCACCAGGTCAACCTCGAGTACCTGGGGCGCTGCGTCTGGACCCGGCCCGCCGGTGGCCATGCCAGCACCGGACGCGAAGCGGAGGACCCCGCGTTGATGCAGGCCTTCCCCGACACCCTCGTCGGCACCGACTCCCACACGACGATGATCAACGGCCTCGGGGTGCTCGGCTGGGGCGTCGGCGGGATCGAGGCGGAGGCGGCGATGCTGGGCCAGCCGATCTCGATGCTGCTGCCCCAGGTGATCGGCTTCAAGCTCTCCGGCGGCCTGCCAGAGGGCGCGACCGCCACCGACCTGGTGCTGACGGTCACCGAAATGCTCCGCGAGAAGGGCGTCGTCGCCAAGTTCGTCGAGTTCTTCGGCCCCGGCCTGCAGAACCTTGGGCTCGCCGACCGCGCGACGATCGGAAACATGTCGCCGGAGTTCGGCTCGACCGTCGCGATCTTCCCGGTCGACGCCGAGACGCTGCGCTACCTCGAGTTCACCGGCCGGCCCACCGAGCAGATCGAGCTGGTCGACGCCTACACCCGCGAGCAGGGCCTCTTCCACACCCCCGACTCCGAGGACGCCACCTACAGCGACGTGCTCGAACTCGACCTGGGCGATGTCGAGCCGAGCATCGCCGGGCCGAAGCGCCCCCAGGACCGGATCGCGCTCGCCAGCGCCAAGCCCGCCTTCCTGGAAACGATGCAGGAGTGGGATCCCGAGGCGGGCGAGCAGCTCGGGAACATGCGCGACGAGGCGGTGGCGGAATCCTTCCCCGCCTCCGATCCGCCCGCCGAGGACCACGACGGCGAGTCGGGCAAGCCCCGTCGCGCCGGGGTCACCGCCACCGCGACGGACCATCCGCACACGAGCGACGCGGTCAGGGTGCAGCTCGAGGACGGCGAGACGGTCGAGCTCGACCACGGCCACGTGGTGATCGCCGCAATCACGAGCTGCACGAACACCTCCAACCCGTCGGTCATGCTCGGCGCCGGTCTGCTCGCCAAGAAGGCGGTGGAGCGGGGCCTGCGCCGCAAGCCCTGGGTGAAGACCTCGCTGGCCCCCGGCTCGGTGGTGGTCACCGAGTACCTCGAGAAGGCGGGCCTGACCAGGTACCTGGACGAGCTTCAGTTCAACCTGGTCGGCTACGGCTGCACCACCTGCATCGGCAACTCCGGACCGCTGCCCGAGGAGATCTCGAAGGCGGTCAATGACAACGAGCTCGTCGTCTGCTCGGTGCTCTCGGGCAACCGGAACTTCGAGGGGCGGATCAACCCCGACACCCGCGCCAACTACCTCGCCTCGCCACCGCTGGTCGTCGCCTACGCGCTCGCCGGCAGGATGGACGTCGACCTGACCAGGGAGCCGCTCGGCAACGACTCCGACGGCGAGCCGGTCCACCTCAGCGACATCTGGCCCAGCGCCGACGAGATCAAGGCGGCCGTCGAGGAGGCGGTTCGCGCCGACATGTTCACCAAGGGATACTCCGACGTGTTCAGCGGCGACGAGCGCTGGAGGAAGATCGAGGTCCCGGAGGGGGACCGCTACACCTGGCCGGAGTCGACCTACGTCCGCCGCCCCTCCTTCTTCGAGGGGATGAGGCCGGAGCCCGAGCCGGTGAAGCCGATCGAGGGAGCGCGGGTGCTGGCCCTGCTCGGCGATTCGGTCACCACCGACCACATCTCCCCGGCCGGGGCGATCAAGAAGGACAGCCCCGCCGGGCAGTGGCTGATCGAGCAGGGGGTCGAGGTCCGCGACTTCAACTCATATGGCTCCCGCCGCGGCAACCACGAGGTGATGATCCGGGGCACCTTCGCCAACGTGCGGTTGCGCAACGGGCTGGTGGAGAAGGAGGGGGGCTTCACCAGGCACTTCCCCGACGGCGAGGAGACGACGATCTACGAGGCGGCGATGCGTTACGCGGAGGAGGGCTTGCCCCTCGTGGTGCTGGCGGGCAAGGAGTACGGCTCCGGCTCCTCGCGCGACTGGGCGGCGAAGGGCACCCTGCTGCTCGGCGTTCGGGCGGTGATCGCGGAGAGCTTCGAGCGGATCCACCGCTCCAACCTGATCGGTATGGGAGTGCTGCCGCTGCAGTTCCCCGAGGGCGAGACGGCCGAGTCGCTCGGCCTGAACGGGGAGGAGACCTTCCAGATGGGCGACCTCCAGAACGGCGAGGCGACGAGCATCGCGGTGACGGCGAGCCGCGAGGGCGCCGATCCGATCAGCTTCGAGACGAAGGTCCGGATCGACACCCCCAACGAGGTGGCCTACTTCCAGCACGGCGGCATCCTCCACCGCGTCATCCGCTCCCTCAAGGACCGCAGCAGGTAACCAGGCCTGAAGGCCCCGCAGAGGGAGAGGTGGCGTGGCGGGGCCGCGGGAGGCAGGGGGTCCACGCGGCCCGCGCCACGCCTGCGCGTCGGTAGCCAGGGAGGGATTTCCGACGCGATCGTCCCCGGAGGCGGGACTGGCCCGGGGACGAGCTTTACGTTTTCGTCCCTGCCCCGGTGATTATCCACCTATTGGTCGCGCGGTGTCAATACCCCGTTTCGGACGAGGGCGCGCCGCGGTTCGGGCCGGCTCAGCGCTGCCGCGCCGCCGGCGCCTCCACTCCCCAGCCGCGGCGCTCGATCAGCTCGACGCCGACCACGCTGCCGAACGGGCCCACTGGCGTCAGCGTGGCCGCCAGCAGGGGCCAGGGCGCCTCGCGTCGCAGGATCGCGGCACCGATCAGCAGGCAGAGGCCGATGTAGCCGAGTCCGTGGGCGAGGCCGGAGATCGAGGTCTGGTGCTCATAGCCGGGGGCGAGCCAGAAGAAGAGCAGGGCGCAGAACAGCCCGCTCTCGAACCAGGAGGCGGCCTTCACCCAGCGGAACAGCGGCCCCGGGACCGGGCGCCGCAGCGGCTCGACGGAGGCGTCCACGGGCCCAAGCTAGCGCCCCGCCGCCGGCGATCGCGCACGCCTCGACACCGGTCCAAACACCTGACCCGATCTTTGGACCGCGGGCCATGGGAGGAGATGGCCGCGGCGGGGATGATCGGCGCCATGATCCAGACCAGTAGATCCACGCGGTCGGGCTCCCGCATGCGGCGGATGATCGGCGTCCAGCGCTCCTACCGGTGCGAGAGCTGCCGGGCGGAGTCGCGAAGCTGGGGCCGACTCAGCAGGTGCCCGCGGTGCGGCGACTCCCTCTCCGTCGCGGTGATCAGGCGCGCGGCCTTCGCCCGGGCGTAGTTACGCCGGATCCGCCTTGCCGAGCAGGGAGGTGAGCACGATCCGCTCCTGCTCCTTGGTGTGGGCGACGGCGTAGCCCTCGCCCGGGCTGGCCCGCGGCGGGCGCCCGACGTAGCCGAGCTCAACTCCCTCGGGCAGCAGCTCGGGCATCCGCCGCTGCATCACCGACCAGGCGCCCATGTTGCGCGGCTCCTCCTGCACCCAGACGATCTCCTTGAGGTTCGGGTAGTCGGAGATCAGCTTGGCGATCTGATCCTTGGCGAAGGGATAGAGCAGCTCGACGCGGGCGACGGCGACGTTCTCGGTCTCCTCTCGCTTCGGGGCCGCGTCGATGTCGTAGTAGATCTTCCCGCTGCAGAGGACCAGGCGCTCGACCGCGGCCTTGCGGTCCACCGCACGCGGGTCGTCCAGGACGAACCGGAACGAGCCGAAGGAGAGCTCGGGCAGGGTCGAGGTCGCCCGCGGCAGGCGCAGCAGGCCCTTGGGCGTGGCGACGACCATCGGTCGGGCCTTGGCGATCAGCGCCTGGCGGCGCAGCAGGTGGAAGTACTGCGCGGCCGTGGTCGGGTTGGCGAGCCTTATGTTCCCCTCGGCCGCGAGCTGGATGAAGCGCTCGATCCGGGCGCTGGAGTGCTCGGGCCCTGCCCCCTCGTAGCCGTGCGGCAGCAGCAGGGTGAGGCGGGTCATCTGCCCCCACTTCGCCTCCCCCGAGACGATGAAGCTGTCGATCGCCACCTGCGCGGCGTTGCCGAAGTCCCCGAACTGCGCCTCCCAGAGGACCAGGCTGTCGGGCGAGGCGGCCGAGTAGCCGTACTCGAAGCCGAGGCAGGCAGCCTCCGAGAGCGGGCTGTTGTGAAGCTCGAAGGGGGCCCTGGCGCCGGATATGTTCTGGATCGGGGCGTAGCGCAGGCCCGTCTTCTCGTCGTGCAGGACCAGGTGTCGATGGGAGAAGGTGCCGCGCTCGGTGTCCTGACCGGTGAGGCGGAGGTGGACCCCCTCGGTCAGCAGCGAGGCGAAGGCGAGCGCCTCGGCGTGGCCGAACTCGATCCCGCCCTCGTCCATCGCGTCGAGCCGCTTGCCGAGCGGCTTGCGGAGCTTGCGGTGGATCGTGAAGCTGTCGGGGACGCGCAGCAGCTCCTCGTTCAGCTCGCGGATGCGGTCCTCCGAGACGGCCGTCTCGACGTTCGGGCTGCGCCTGCGGTCCAGCTCGCCGGTCCCGGAGGCGGTCGGGTCCTGGTAGTCCCCCGCCTCGATCTTCTGACGGAGCTCGTCGTGGTCGGCCTTCAGCGTCCCCTGGCGCTTCTCGCGGCGGCCCTCGACCTCGTCGGAGGTGACGATGCCCTCGCGCACCAGCTCCTCCGCATAGAGCTGGCTGACCGGCGGGTGCTGCTTGATCTTCGCCGCCATCAGCGGCTGGGTATAGGCCGGCTCGTCCGTCTCGTTGTGACCGAAGCGGCGGTAGCCGATCAGGTCGATCACCACGTCACGGCCCCAGCGCTCCCGGTAGGCCATCGCCAGGCGGATCGCCGCCACCGAGGCCTCTGGTGCGTCGGCGTTGACGTGGATGATCGGCACGTTGAACCCCTTCGCCATGTCGGCCGCGTAGGGGGTGGAGCGTCCCTCCTCCGGGTCGGTGGTGAAGCCGATCTGGTTGTTCTGGATGATGTGGATCGTGCCGCCGGTGCTGTAGCCGGCGAGCGACTGGAGGTTGAGCGTTTCGGCGACCACGCCTTGGGCCGGGAAGGCGGCGTCGCCGTGGAGGAGCACGGGCACGGCGGCGGCCGGGTCGTGGTCCAGGTGCGAGTTCTCGCGCCGGGTCTGGGAGGCCCGCGCGGCGCCTTCGACGACCGGATCGACGAACTCGAGGTGGCTGGGATTCGGATAGAGCCGCACCCCGATCTCCTTGCCGTCCCCGGTGGTGAAGGTGCCGTCGTGCCCGTAGTGGTATTTGACGTCTCCGGTGCCGCCGGTCGGAATCGCCGCCAGCGACTTGACCGCCTCGATCACTTTCGCCCCCTCGAACTCGGCCAGGATCGCCTCCACCGGCCGGCCGATGTTGTGGGCGAGGACGCTGAGGCGCCCGCGGTGGGCCATCCCGATCACGACGTCCTGCGCGCCCTCGCTGTGGGCCATCTCGAACAGCTCGTCGAGCATCGGCACCACCACGTCGAGCCCCTCGATCGAGAACATCTTCTGGCCGAGGTAGGCCCTTTCCAGGTAGCGCTCGAAGCCGAAGACCTCGATCAGCCGCTCGAGCAGCGCTCGCTTCTCGTCGGGCTCGAGCGGCTTGCGGTGCCAGCCCGTCTCGATCATCTCGCGCAGCCAGACGCGCTGCTGGTGCGAGGAGAGGTGTTCGACCTGGTAGGTGATCGGGCCGCAGTAGGCCTCCCGCATGCGGGGCAGCGCGTCGAGCAGCGTCTCGCCCTCGACCCCGATGCGGAGGATCTCCGCGGGGATCTTCGCCATCAGCTCCGGGGTGAGGTTGAGGTTCTCCGGCTCGAGCGCCGGGTCGCCCTTCGGCTCGGAGCCGAGCGGGTCGAGCCGGGCCGCGAGGTGGCCGTGGGTGCGGTAGGCCTTGAGCAGGGAGGTCGCGGCTTGCACGGCCTGGAGCAGCTCCTGGTCCGCCGCGGCCACGGCCGAGGGCTCCGCCGCCGGGGCGGTCGCCAGAGCGGCCGCGGACGCCGCCGCCGGATGGGCATTGCTGATCACGGAGGGGTCGACCTCCAGGTCGGTTGCGACGTTCTCGTAGAAGGAGTCCTCGCCCTGGAGCAGCTCCTCGATCCGCCGCAGGAAGGAGCCCGACTCGGCGCCCTGGATGATGCGGTGGTCGTAGGTCGAGGTCATCGTCATCACCTTCGAGATGCCGAGCTCCTTGACCCGGTCCTGGGGGGCGTGCGCCCACTCGACCGGATAGGCGAGCGACCCGCAGGCGACGATCGTGCCCTGGCCGGTCATCAGCCGCGGCACGGAGGCGACGGTGCCGAGACCGCCGGGGTTGGTGAGGGTGATGTTGGTGCCCTGGAAGTCGTCGGCGGTGAGGCTGTTCTCCCGCGTCTTGGTGATCAGCTCCTCGTAGTAGCTGTGGAAGGCGCGGAAGTCGAGCGAGTCGGCGCCCTTGATGCAGGGGACCATCAGCGACCGCTGGCCCTTGCGCTCGACATCGACCGCGATCCCGAGGTTGATCGAGGCGGGCTCGGCCATGGCGGGCTTGCCGTCCTCCTCCGCGAAGGCCCGACCCATCACCCGCCACTCCTGCGCGGCCTTGACGATCGCCCAGGCGATCAGGTGGGTGAAGCTGATCTTCATCCCCCGCTCCTTCAGCACCACGTTGAGCGCCTTTCGCTTGGCGTCGAGGGTGTCCACCGCGAGGGTCCGGAAAGAGGTCGCCGTCGGGATCGAGCGGCTCTCCTCCATCGCCTTGGCGAGCATCGCCGCGGGCCCCCGCAGCGCCTTGACCTCGCCCGCGGCGGCGGGTGGCGCGCTCGGCGCGGCCTTCCCGTCACCGGCCGAGAGCACGTCGGCCTTGGTGATCTTGCCGCCGGGGCCGGTTCCCTTGACGCTCTTCAGGTCCACTCCGTTCGCCTGTGCGGCGCGTCGAGCCACCGGGGTGACGCGCTTGCCGTCCACCGTTTCCACGGCTTCGCCATCAACGGCCACCTCCTCCGCTTCGCGTCCGGCGGCGGCCGGTTCGGGCGCGTCTGGCTTGGCAACCCTGGTCGCGTCGGAATCCCCGGAGGGGGCGGCGCCCTTAGTCATCTCCGCCAGCGGCTTGCCGACCTCGATGGTCTCGTCGGGCTGGACGAGGATCTTGTCGATCGCCCCCGAGGCCGGGGCGGGGACCTCGGCGTCCACCTTGTCGGTGGAGACCTCGACCACGGTCTGCCCCTCCTCGACCGCGTCCCCCTCGGAGACGTGCCACTCGAGCACGGTCCCCTCGGTCACCGACTCGCCCATCTCGGGCATCGCGATCTCGAGCCGGTCGCCGCCCAGATCTCTCCCGGCGGAGACCGAGGCGTCCTCGGTGGTCGCCTTCTCGGCGGTGGCGCCCGCGCCGTTACCTGACGAATCCTCAGCCTTGGCGGGCTCCTCGGCGTCGGGAGCCGGCGCCTTCTCCTTCGCTTCCGGAGGCCCGCCGTTCGGGTCGATCTCGGCCAGCTCCTTGCCGACCTCGACCGTCTCGTCGGGCTGGACCATGATCCTGGTGACGGTTCCCGAGGCCGGCGCCGGTACCTCGGCGTCGACCTTGTCGGTCGAGACCTCGACCATCGTCTGGCCCTCCTCGACCGCATCCCCTTCCGAGACATGCCACTCGAGCACGGTGCCCTCGGTCACCGACTCGCCCATCTCGGGCATCAGAAGCTGGACCCTCTGCTTCGTGGCCATTAGCTCCGTCTAACTCTATGAGGTTCCCCAAATGCGGCTGAAGGGAACCGTGCTCGGTTCAGCCGAGCCGGGCGATCAGCTCCACGCTCGGCCAGCCGTGGCGGTGGATGTAGTGGCGGGTCGGCGCGACCTGCTCGCAGAAGGCGCAGGCGATCTCCTCGTCCCAGCCCACCGGGGCGCTCAGCGCGATCGGGACCCCGCATTCGGGGCAGGCGAGCGAGCGGGTGCCGAGCCAGGCCGCCCGCTCCGCGGCGCGCAGCTCGATCTCGGCCCCGTTCGCTCGGAGCTCGTCCTCCCGCTCGGGATCGGGCGAGGACTGGGGATCGAGGTGAAGCGACACACCTTGATTATTGCGCTCGGAGAAGCCGGGGCCCTCCGGGCGGGTCGCCGCTCGGTGTAAGTTCCGCGATGGCCGTCCCACGGACCCGACGCGGAGGAGATGGCGAGCTTATGTTGGAGGAGAGATGAGCTACTTCGTCACCGGCGCCACCGGCTTCATCGGCCGCAACCTGGTCGAGCAGCTGCTCGAGCGGGAGGGGACGATCTACGTGCTCGTGCGCGAGGGCTCCCGGGGGCGGCTGGAGGAGCTGCGCTCGCGATGGGGCGCCCCGGAGGATCGCATCGTCCCGGTGATCGGCGACCTCTCCCAGGAGAAGCTCGGCTGCACCGACCAGATCTCCGAGCTGAAGGGCGAGATCGACCACTTCTTCCACCTGGCGGCGATCTACGACATGACCGCCGACGCGGAGAGCCAGCGGGTCGCCAACGTCGAGGGCACCCGGGAGGCGGTGCGGCTCGCCGAGGCGCTCGACGCGAAGCGCTTCCACATGGTCAGTTCGATCGCCGCCGCCGGCCTCTACAAGGGGACCTTCACCGAGGACATGTTCGAGGAGGCCGAGAAGCTCGAGAACCACCCCTATTTCCAGACCAAGCACGAGTCGGAGGCGGTGGTGCGGGAGGAGTGCGAGGTCCCCTGGCGCGTCTACCGACCCGGCATCGTCGTCGGTCACTCCGAGACCGGCGAGATGGACAAGATCGACGGGCCCTACTACTTCTTCAAGGTGCTGCAGCGAGCACGCAACCTGCTGCCGCAGTGGGTGCCGGGGATCGGGGTCGAGGGGCGCGAGATCAACATCGTCCCGGTCGACTTCGTGGCCAAGGCGATGGACCACATCGGCCACCTCGACGGACTCGACGGGGGGGCCTTCCACCTCACCGATCCCAACCCGATGACCGCCGGTCAGATCATCAACAGCTTCGCCAAGGCCGCCCACGCCCCGGAGGCGGCGATGAGGATCGACGCGAAGATGTTCGAGTTCATCCCCAAGCAGGTGCGGTCTGGCCTGCAGATGCTGCCACCGGTGAAGCGCTTCACCGACCAGCTGCTGGCCGACTTCGGCATCCCGCGCTCCGTGCTGGTCTACATCAACTACCCGACCTCCTTCGACTCCAGCAAGACGCAGGAGGCACTCGAGGGGACCGGCATCTCGGTCCCGCCGCTGCCGAGCTACGCGGAGCGGCTCTGGGACTACTGGGAGCGCAACCTCGATCCCGACCTGTTCAAGGACCGCTCGCTCTCCGGCGCGATCGGCGGCAAGGTCGTGCTGATCACCGGGGCGTCCTCGGGGATCGGCAAGGCGACCGCGATCAGGTGCGCGGTCGCCGGCGCCGAGGTGCTGCTCGTCGCCCGCACCGCCGAGAAGCTCGAGGAGACCAAGGCGGAGATCGAGGAGGCGGGCGGCACCGCCCACATCCACCAGTGCGACCTCTCCGACCTGGACGACGTCGAGCGGATGGCGAACGAGGTGCTGGAGCGGCACGGCCGGGTCGACATCCTGGTCAACAACGCGGGCCGCTCGATCCGCCGCTCGGTGGAGCTCTCCTACGACCGCTTCCACGACTTCGAGCGCACCATGCAGCTCAACTACTTCGGCGCGCTGCGGCTGATCCTCAGCCTGTTGCCGACGATGCGGAAGCGCACCAAGGGCCGCAAGGGAGGGCAGATCATCAACGTCAGCTCGATCGGAGTGCAGACCCACACCCCGCGCTTCTCCGCCTACGTCGCCTCCAAGGCGGCGCTGGACGCGTGGTCGCGCTGCGTCGGCTCCGAGGTGCTGGATGACGGCGTCCACATCACCACCATCTACATGCCGCTGGTCCGCACCCCGATGATCGCCCCGACCAAGATGTACGACGCCTTCCCGACCAGCACCCCGGAGGAGGCCGCGGAGATGATCTGCGACGCGATGATCCGCAAGCCCAAGAAGGTCGCCACCCGGCTCGGCACCTTCGGCGAACTGCTCTACAACGTCGCGCCGAAGGCCTCGGACGCGATCCTCAACACCGCCTACAAGCTGTTCCCGGACTCGAAGGCGGCCAAGGGCAAGAAGGAGAAGGAGGACGGCAAGCCCGCCAAGGACGAGGAGCTCTCAACCGAGGGCGTCGCGTTCGCCTACCTGATGCGAGGGGTGCACTGGTAGCGTCGCCCTGCGCCCGTGTCAGCGAGTAGCCTCGGGACGTGGAGGTGGGCACGAGCGAGGGGACGCCCCAGGCTCCGGCGGCGGCGCCTGCGGGGCCCCGCGCTCCGGGGGGGCCACCGGCCGTGGCCGTGCGGGGGCTGAGCAAGACCTTCCACGTCCCGCCGCAGCGCTACACGACCCTGAAGGAGCGCCTGGTCGACCGCTTCAGGCCCGAGCCCGCCGCCAGCCTGGAGGCGCTGCGCGACGTCAGCCTCGCGATCTCCAGGGGCGAGTTCGTGGGGATCGCAGGTCGGAACGGGAGCGGCAAGAGCAGCCTCCTTCGCTGCATCGCGGGGATCTACGACTACGACGAGGGCACCGTCGAGGTGAGCGGACGGCTGGCGCCCTTCGTCGAGCTGGGAGCGGGCTTCACGCCGGACCTGAGCGCGCGCGAGAACGCGGCCCTCGGCGCCGTGATGCTGGGGCTGAGCCGCGCCGAGGCGCGCCGGCGCGCCGAGCGCATCCTCGCCTTCGCCGGGCTCTCCGACCTCGCCGAGCTGGAGCTGCGCAACTTCTCCTCCGGGATGAACGTCCGCCTGGCCTTCTCCGTCGCGATCCAGGTCGATGCCGAGGTGCTGCTGATCGACGAGGTCCTCACGGCCGGCGACTCCTCCTTCAAGCAGCGCTGCCACGACGAGCTCGAGCGGCTGCACTCCCGGGGACGGACGATCGTCTTCGTCACCCACTCGATGGAGGACCTGCAGCGCTACTGCACCAGGGCGCTGCTGCTCGAGCGTGGCGAGCTTCTCGCCGCCGGCCCACCCGAGCGGATCGCCGAGCAGTACGAGGAGGTGAACGCGCGGGAGACCGAGCGGCAGCGCCGGGAAGCGGAGTCCCCGGCCGCGGCGCGACTGGACCGCGAACCCGCCCCGGCGATCCAGCCGGAGCCCGCGACCTACCGCCCCACCGCCCTCGGGCGAAGTCTGAGGCGGCTGACGGAGCTGACCGCCAGCATGGCGATAACCGAGTTCCGGCTCAAGTACCACCGCTCGGCCCTGGGCTACCTGTGGTCGGTGATGCGGCCCGCGATCTACTTCCTGGTGCTCCTGGTGATCTTCACCAAGGTGGCGAGGCTGGGGGCGTCCGTCTCGCACTACCCCGCCTATCTCGCGACGGCGATCGTCCTTTGGACGTTCTTCACCGAGACCGTCGCGGGCGGCGTCACCTCGCTGTCTCGGAACGGGCCGCTGCTGCGCAAGGTGCGCTTCCCCCGGCTGGCGATACCGCTGTCCCTCACGGTCAGCTCGCTGATCAACCTGGCGGCGAACTCGATCCTGGTGGTGGTCGTGCTGGCGGTCAGCGGGGTGGAGCCGCGCCTGAGCTGGCTTCAAATGCCGGCGCTGCTGGCGCTGCTGGCGCTGCTGGCGCTCGGCACGTCGATGCTGTTCTCGGCCCTTTACGTCCGCTACCGGGACATGCAGCAGGTGTGGCAGGTACTGAACCAGCTCCTCTTCTTCGGCTCACCGATCATCTACGTGGCCAGGCAGTACCCCGACGCGCTCGAGCCGCTGCTCTCGGCCAACCCGCTGGCCGCGATCCTCGTGCAGATGCGCCATGCGCTGATCGACCCCTCCGCCCCGACCGCCGCGGAGCAGCTCGGGGGCTGGCCGCAGCTGCTGATCCCCCTGGGGACGATCACGGCCGTCCTCGGACTCGGCTTCTGGCTCTTCACCCGTGAGGCGCCACGCGTGGCGGAGCGAACGTGATCCTGAGCCGACCCGTCCTCTCGTACGAGTCGAGTCGATGACCGGGGCGGAGCCGCTGATCGTGAACCTGGCGCCGACGGGCATGGTCCCATCCAAGGAGATGACTCCGCCCCGGGACCAGGCCGGCGTCCCGACTCACCGCGCCGAGTGCTTCGCGCCGCTGATCGAGGGGATTCGCATGATCGATCGGGAGCTCATCGTCTGCGCGACGTGCAGCGGCAGGCTGGTCAGCGACGTGGACAGCCGGGCCGAGGTACTCACCCTCCAAGGCGACGCCAAGCCGGACATGGCCTCGCTCACGCTCGGCTCCAACAACTTCAGGATGCGGTATGCATTGCCGTTGATCTCGTGCCCGTCTTTGGCAGTTACGACAACAGCTGGGAGGCGTTTGGGGTAGGCGTCGGCCTGCTTCTGGTCTTCGCCCTGCTGGTCGCGAGGGGGTCAGCTCAAGTCGAGAGCGAACGGGCAACTTGGACTGAGCTTTGGGAGCGAGACCGCGGATAGGCTCGTCTCGGGATCGTGAGTGTCAACAGGCGCCAGGATGCCCGCACCAACCCGAGCATCAGTGTGATTGTCCCCGCCTTCAACGAGGCGCAGCACATCGCTCGGTGTCTGAGGTCGCTCGAGCAACAAACCTGTCCGCCACGAGAAGTGATCGTGGTCGATGACGGCTCAAAGGACCGGACGGGCGTAATCGCGGCCTGGCATCGTGCGCGGGTGGTGAGAACCAGGCATTGCGGGCCTGCCCAAGCGAGGAATCTAGGAAGCAGCCTCGCCACTGGCGAACTCCTTGTCTTCCTTGACGCGGACATGGCATGTGGCCCCAGGTTCCTCGAGGAACTCGTCGGGCCTATATCCGATGGCCGAGCGATCGGCAGCTTTAGCAGAGAGCTGCACATCGGAAACCCAGAGAATCGGTGGGCGCGCGCCTACGCGACGATCCGACGTCACGCGTTTCCCAGAGTCTTGCCTTCGTCTCATCCAGGTGAGTCACCGAACTACCGAGCCATCCGGCGAGACGATTTCCTGGCCGTCAACGGCTATGACGATGTTGGCTATGGCGAGGACATGACATTGGCGCCCAAGCTCGGCCGCCTAGCAGTCTGCGCTGATGGGGCTTACTGTGTGCATTTCAATCCAAGCTCGCTCTGGGAGATCTTCGAGAACGGTCGCTGGATCGGCCGCGGCCACGACATCGGCAACGTGTTCCATCCATGGTTCGACAACCTTCCATTGAGGGCCGGGGTCTTGGCCTTTCGAGACCTCAGAAATGGCTGTGGTCCGGCGATCCTCCCAGCGCGCTTCGCCTACCACACGGGTCTCCTGGTGGGCCTCTGCCGACGGGCAGTGTGGCCCGATCGTCATTGGAAATAGCCCCGATCTCTGAGGCTCCCGAGGTGAGCGTGATCATTCCCGCCTACCGAGCGGAGCACAGGATCTGTGTTGCCCTGGAGTCCCTGAGGCAGCAGGACTTCGAGGGACCTGTCGAGGTGATCGTGGTTGCGTCGGGCGCGGATGGTTCTGGCTCACTTGTTCGGCGCCTGTATCCCGAGGTCCAGGTCGCCGAGTTCCCGACCCGTGTGTGGCCAGGTTCAGCCCGCAATGTGGGTGTTCGGATGGCCCGCGGCGACGTAATTGCCTTCATGTCGGCGGACACATGCGCGTCGCGGAGTTGGCTCGCCGATCGTGTGCAGCTACATGCCGCAGGGTTCGACCTCGTGGGCGGATCGATCCTAAACGGCACTCCTACGCATCTGGTAGGGACGGCCGGCTACCTGCTCGAGTACTCAGGGCTCCTGCCGCTGGACGACTTGCTGCGCGATCAGGTCATTCCACACGCCCTGTCATTCCGGAGAGCTGTGTTCGAACGCCTCGGTGAGTACTCCGAAGACACAAGAACGGGAGAGGACACGCTCTTCAACAAACGATGTCTGGAGTCCGGTATGACGATCGCGTTTGCACCACAGGCCGGGCTCACACACGACAACATCACCTCGGTAAAGGGAATGATCGGTCACGCGATCGATCACGGGCGAGGTTTGGCGCAATGTGTGGAGCGGCACGGCTTCGCCTCGAGTATCGGGACGATGGATCAAGGCTTGATTACTGCCGGGTGGCGGATGCTGGTCGGGTATCCCGTGCTAGGAATGAGCGCGAGGCTTCGACGATTTGCACGGTTCGCGCCTCGCCAGCTGCCGGCGCTGCTGACCCTCATGCCGCTTATTTGGATTGCACTGCTCGCGACCGGAGTTGGCGCGTACATCCACTACCTCAAGGTGCGGCAGCGGCACAGCCCTGCGTAGGGTGCACCTGCAGCAGCGCCGCGCACTCGCTCCGGGTGCGCAGGGGGGCCGGGGCTCATGATGCCGCTCACCGCCGGGGCGCCCGCTCGGTGCGCCGCCAGCCGCCCAGCCGCCCAGCCGCGCTCCGCCCGGCAGTCGGCGGCCAGGAAGGAGACGTAAGGGGCGCTGGTGGCCGCGATTCCCAGGTTCCTGACCGCCCCGGGGAGGAGCCGCGCGGGATGGGTGATCACGGGCACGTCGATGCCGGCATCGCGTAGCAGCCGTCCGGGTCGCCGCCTCCGGAGCTGACGACGACGATCTCGAGCGGTACGGCCTGAGGGAATCCAGCTTCATCGGGCTAGATTTCAGGCCTATGCGCGGGAACGTCCGCCTGTTCGCTCTGACCGCGGTTCGAAACGAGATGCGCTACCTGCCCGGCTTCGTGGCCAACCTCGCCGCGCAGGTGGACGGGATCATCGTGCTCGACGATGGCTCGACCGATGGGTCGGCCGAGTATCTCGCCTCCCGGCCGGAGGTGATCGAGCTGCTTCGCGTCCCCCCCGACCGACCCGAGTGGGCTGAGGTGGAGAACCATCGCGCCCTGGTCGCGGGCTCCCTGCGCCACGGTGCGGAGTGGGTGCTCTCGGTGGACGCCGACCATCGACTCGAGCGCGAGTTCCGCAAGCGCTGCGAGCGGGTGATCCGAGACGGGGAGCCTTCCGGTCACATGGCCTACTCGGTCCCGCTGCGGGAGCTCTGGGGGTCGCCGCGCACCTACCGCGTCGACGGGATCTGGGGTCGTAAGAGGAGGGCGCGACTGTTCCAGGCTCGCGCGGACCATGAGTTCGACACCAAGCCGCTGCACTCGATCAAGGCGCCGCTGCAGGCCCGCAAGGACGGCGAGATTCCGGTCGCCGACCTCGTCGTCTATCACCTGCGGATGATCAGGCCTGAGGACCGGCGGAAGCGCAGGGAGCGCTACCAGGCGCTCGACCCGGAGGCGCGCTACCAACCGGGCCTCGGCTACGACTACCTGACCGACGAGCGCGGGATCCGCCTCGAGCGGATCGGGCCGGACCGGGACTACGTCGAATGAGGCCCGAGGAGCCTCGGGTCTCGGTGATAGTTCCGACCTATCAGCGCCATGAACTGGTGCGGCGCGCCATCGGCAGCGTGGTCGCCCAGACCTATCGCGACTTCGAGCTGATCGTGGTGGACGACGGCTCCACGGACGGCACCGTCGAGATGCTGAAGTCGGTCGCGGAGGCGGAGCCCAGGTTGCGCTATCGCCGCCAGCCGAACCGCGGTGTCGCCGCGGCTCGCAACGCCGGCGTGCGCATGGCGAGAGGAGAGATCGTCGCGTTCCTCGACTCGGACGACCGCTGGCTTCCCGACCACCTGGCGTTGGTGACGGACGTCCTCGAGGGCCTGCCGGATGCGGTGCTCGTCTCCACCTGCCCCAGGTTCATCCTCGCCGGCAGCCAGCGGGCCGCCGACGCCCAGCTCGTGGACCACAGGCGGGGCCTTCTGTCGGAGGCCGCCTCGGCCGGATTCATGCCCTGCCTCGCGGTCAGGCGGCAGGCCCTGCTCGAGGTGGGGAGATTCGACGAGCGGCTTGGAGCCCTGGAAGACAGCGATCTGCTGCGCCGGCTCGCCACCACCGGTCCGTTCGCCCTGGTCAGCGGGCGGACGGTGGTCGCTCAGACGACCCCGGGGTCGCTTCGCGGGAGGGCGCGACGTCCGGGTACCTATCTCACCTCCGCCGAGATCAGCGCCAGGAACCTCGTCCAGGCGGTGGACCGGCTCCCGGAAGGGGAGAGGGCGCCGCTGGCCGCTGAGGCGATGGGCGTCGTCGACCTCGCTCATGCGATGCTCGCCCTCGATCGCGGGGACGACGCCGCGCTGAGGGCGGCGCTCGATCGGGCCTGCGCGGAGTTGCCGCTCTCGAGGTCCCCGACGATGATGGTTCACCGGGTGAAGAATCACCTTCGCCGGTGCGAGCAACCGCAGGAGCGCCTGCGGGTGCTGGTGGCGCTCACCTCGTGCTGGCCGAGTCCGCACTGTCTCACGGCCAGGTACCTCCGTGCCTGGGCGATCGGCCTGGCGCTGCGGCGCCTGCAGCTGCGGCTCGCGGTCCGGCTCCTAACCGGCTGGCGCCCGCGCGGGACACTCCCCTTCGTCCGCAGGGCCATCCCCTTGCTCCGTCTGAGAGCTCGCCGTTCCCGGCAGGACCGCCGGCACCGCGGCCGGGCGGCGAGCCCGCTCGAAGCGGTGGGAGCGCAGCGTGAGTGAGGCCCCGTCCGTATCGGTGGTGATCCCCACCCATCAACGCCGCGATCTGGTGCGCCAGGCGGTGCGCAGCGTCCTCGCTCAGACCTACCGCGACTTCGAGCTGATCGTGGTGGACGACGGCTCCAGCGACGGGACCCGCGAGGCCCTGGACGGGCTGGACCCGAGGATCCGCTACCGGTGGCAGCCGAACCGGGGAGCGGGCGCCGCCCGTAACGCCGGCTTGCGGCTGGCCCGGGGCTCGATCGTCGCCTTCCTGGACTCGGACAACCTCTGGACTCCCGAGCACCTCGAGACGCTGACCCGGGCGCTCGAGGGGCACCCGGAGGCGGACATCGCCTACACGGGGCTGGGCCGTGCTGGGGGCGAAACCCGAGTCAAGGCCCCGATCGCCGACCTGCTTCATGGAAACATCGTTCCCTTCACCTCGGGAGTGGCGCTGCGCCGGGAGGTGGCCCTCGGGGCAGATGGCTTCGACGAGCGGTTGGCGGTGGGCGAGGACGCGGACCTCTGGATGCGGCTCGCGCTGCGAGGCTCGCGCTTCGCGATCCCGCCGCAGCGCACGGTGATTCGCCGCGCGATCCGGAATTCCCTCACCAGTGAGCGGGGAACCGGCGACTACGCGGAGGCCGCCGAGATCGGCGCCCGGCGTGCGATCGCCGAGCTGGAGGGCGCACGGGGAGAGGAGGCGGCGCGCCGCCTAGCCCTAGCCCGCGGGCGCTACGCGCTGATCGAGGCCGTGCGCGCGCTCGGCACGGACGACGGGGATGAGCTGAGGCGGAAGCTCCGAGAGGCGTGCAGGCTGCTGCCGGAGCTGGCCGAGCACCCCCGATCGGTGGCCAGTCACATCCGGTACGACCTGCCGAGCTCGGCCAAGCGCTCCGAAGTCGCGGCCCGATTGGCCGGGGTCGCGCGCGCCTGGCCGCTGCCCCGCTCCGATCCCTCGCGCGTCTTGGCGGCCGAGGCCCTGGTCGAGGCCGGCCTGAGCGGGCGTCCCCGCGAGATCGCGCGAACCGCTCGCGCCGCGCCCACCGGCCCGGCGCTTCCGTTCATCGTCGGTGAGCTGCGGGCCGCCGCCCGCGCTCGGATCCGCGAGGAGCTGCGCGCTCGAATGGACCGGGCCCGAGGATTGCGAGCACGCCCGCAACGGTTGGATCTCACGGCCCAGCGCCTCCTGGTTCGCATCGCCAACGGGCTCCTGGCCGGGGTGAGCCGGCGCGGCTACGAGGCTCTGGCTCGGGTGGCCGCGTCCTACCTGGTCGCCGGAACCGGAGCCGCCGCGTATCTCAAGGGCAGCGTCGGCAGGGGCGAGCCGCTCTACGGCGTCTCGGACATCGATCTCGCGATCGTGCTCCCCGGCGGCGTCGGCGACGAGGCGATCGAGCGCCGGATCAACGATCGCTGGCGCCGCCTCCGCGGTCGCCTGCCGACGCTGTGCCGTGCCCTGTTCGAACGGCCGCGCATCTACAGGCGAGAGGAGCTGAGCGCCAGCACGCTCCTCCACGGGCTGAGCGCGGACCGGGACCACTGGCGCCCACGGCCTTCCTCCAGGGAGCGCCGCCGCGAGCGGGGCGGCTCGGAGCGGCCCGGACTGTACGGGCCCGCCCCTGACTGGCGCCGGATCCGCGGGCGCGAGACGGCCGTGCCGCCGAGGGCCTGGGCGGATGCGGGCGAGCTCTGGCCGGCCGCCTGGCTGGAGCTCCAGTTCTGGTGGCTTCAGGCTTTCAAGGCATGCGCCAGCCCGGACGCCCTCTGGAAGCGGTATCTGTGCGCGAAGCTGGTGCTCGAGCCGGCGCGCGTCTGGCTCTGGGTGGCGCACGGTGAGCGGCCGGAGAGCTGGCAGGAGCTCGCTCGGAGGGCGTCCGCGAGGCTTCCCGAGGAGGCGCCGGCGCTGCGAGGCGCCCTCGCCTTGCGGGACTCGATCAGCCGGTCAGTGCGGGTGCCCCTCGGCGCCTCGCTTGCGGCGTTGGCGCGCATCTCGGATCGGGTTGCGGCCGAGCTCACTGCGCCCGTCCAGTCGAGCGCGGCCACCCAGGTCCGTCTGCGCTGGGGCGGTGCCGGTGAGATCGTCACCGACGCCGACACCGACGCAGCGGGGACGGGGGCGGCGCTCGGCTGCGGCCCGGCATCGCCGCCGCTGCCGCTGGTCGACTGGAGGGCACGCGTCTGGTCGGGACCGCCCGATGAGGCCCTGAGCCCGATCCCCGGAGATCTCGACCCGGCCCTGCTCGGGGCGGCCGCCCACGAGGGCGATGCGGGCGCCTACCCGGCCCTGCGTTGCGGCGGGCTCCTGCTCCTGCCCTCGCTGAAGCGGGCAAGGTTGCGGGCCGTTCAATGTGCCGCCACCGACCCGGTTTCGTTCGCGCTGCTCGATGGATCCGATTGGGCCGAGTTCCCCGACATCCCAGGATGGTCCGTCCAGGACTCCGCCCGCCGGGCGGTCGCCGAGCATCTGGGCGCGCTGGAGCGGCTCGAGGCCGGCGGCGATCCCGATGGGGAGGCTCTGGGCAGGCTGTTCACCGCAGCCCGGGCGGCGAACCTGCTGGAGGGCATCCACTCCGGGCAGCCAGAGCTCGACCTGACCGTCGCCGCGATCGCCGCTCGGCTGCGCGGCTCTCCCTCGGTGGGCTCGGGACTCGCCGATCAGGCGCTGGCGGAGCTGCGACGCTCCAGGATCCACCGCGAGCCTCCCGATGCCGCCCTGGTCGACGCCCTGCGGCGGGGGGTCGCCGCCCTGCCCGCCTTCAAGCTCGGGCTCGAGCGCCGGTGATGCTGCCGAACCTGGTCGTGATCGGCGCCCGGAAGGGCGGCACGACCAGCCTCTATCACTACCTGCGCCATCACCCCGAGGTCACCATGTCCCGCGAGAAGGAGCTTCGCTTCTTCGTCAGACCCGAGCGGTGGCGACTTGGTCCGGACTGGTACGCCGGGCACTTCGCGGATGCCCGCACCCCCATTCGAGGCGAGGTCTCCCCCCAGTACACGGCCTACCCACGCGAGCCGAGGGTCGCGGAGCGCATGCACAGCATCCTCCCCGACACCAAGCTGATCTACATGGTGCGGGACCCGATCGAGCGAATCGTCTCCGCCTACGTCGCCAGGTACGCCGAACGCGAGGAGCACGAGCCCTTCGCCGAAACGGTGCTTTCCGACGGGAAGGGTCTCTACGTCAACGAGAGCTCGTACCACATGCAGCTCGAGCGGTACCTCCGCCACTATTCGCTGGAGCGGATCCTGATCATCAGCCAGGAGGAGCTGCTCCGGGCACGCCGGCGCACGCTCCGCACGATCTTCCGGTTCCTGGGTGTGAATCCCTCCTTCGACAGCCCGCGCTTCGATCACATGAGCAACCACTGGAGCCACCTGCGGCGAGTGAGGGGACCCCGCTGGCTCTCGGTCGGGCCGAACCCGAAGGCGACCGGCCGCCTGCCATGGAAGGTCCGGGCGCGGGTGAAGCGTGCCCTCTACCGACCGCTGTCGAGGCGAGTTGATCGGCCGGTCATCGATCCGGCCGTACGCGAGGCGCTGGCCGAGCGGCTCTCGCCGGACGTCGAGCGCCTGCGGCGGCTGACGGGCCGAAGCTTCGAGGAGTGGTCGATCTAGTGGCCTCCCACCGATCGCGCCAGGCCGCGCTGCTCCAGCAGTCGGGCGAAGCCGCCGACGGCTTCCACGACCACGGCTGCGCTCAACTCCGCTCCCGGGTGGCCGCGGAGGCCGGAATGCGTGGCAATCAGGCTCCCGGTCGCCTCCATCCGGCCCAGCGTAGTCATACTGCCTGCCTTGGGGCCGAGAGCTCGTACAAGCCCGGCCGTCAGCGACGACGCGGTCGGGACGTCGGTCGATCTCGACCTCTACGGGTTGGGCGCCCGCATCAGCGGGGACTGGCCGGAGGTGGTGGAGAGCCTGCGGCTCGACTTCGCCTGGTTCGCGCGGCCGCTCGCGGTCGCGCCTCAGCTCGAGGTGGTGATCGAGCGCCGACCGCCGGAGCTCGACTCCATGGGGAACCTGAGCGCGAGCTTCGTCACCCCCCGGAACGTCGTCTACCAGGACGGCGGCCGGACCGTGATCGACTACTTCGGCCAGGCGGTCTCGGTGCTGGACCGGGCGGCGCAGCGCCTGGTGATCCAGGGCGAGGACGAGGGCGTCCTCCACCAGGCCGGCTACCTCTTCCTGCTTTCGCGACTGGGCGAGCATCTCGACGCGCGCGGGCTGCCCAGGCTTCACGGCCTGGGGTTGGCGGGGGCGGACGGCGGGGTTGTCACCCTCCTGCCCTCGGGCGGGGGCAAGACCTCACTCGCGCTGGAGGCCCTGCGCTCCTCGGGAGTGAAGCTGATCTCGGAGGACAGCCCCCTGATCGATCGACGTGGCCGGCTCCATCCGCTCCCGCTACGCATCGGCATCCACCCGGACGAGGCGGCGCGGGTCGGCGAGCAGGACCTGCGGAGAATCGACCGGATGGAGTTCGGCCCCAAGCTCGCGATCGAGGTGAGCAGCTTTCGGGATCGAATTGCGACCGAGCCGGTGCCGCTGCGCCACCTGGTCATCGGCCAGCGCCGGCTCGGCACGGAGGCGCGGCTGGAGCAGGTCCCCCGCCGGGTCGCGATCGGGCCGCTGTTTCGCGAGGCGGTCGTCGGCGTCGGCCTCTACCAGGGGATGGAGTTCGTGCTCCAGCGGGGGATCAGCGACGTCCGCCATCACGCCGGGACGGCGATCATGCGGGCCCTGTGGTGCGCGATCGGACTGGGGCAGGCGAAGGTGTGGCGCCTGGAGACGGGACGCGACCACGAGCGCAACTGGGCGGCCCTGCGGCGGCTGCTGTGAGCACGTAGGGTCGGCGGCGAAGTGGGCGCCACGGATGCATCCGCCCGCCGCCGGAAGTGGTGGGGGTGGGGATACGAGGACCAGCAGGCGGACCGGGCGACGCTCGAGGGGATCGCCGCGGGGGTTCGTGACCGTCTCGGCTTCGAGGTCTCGGAGATCGAGGATCCCGTCCCGCTCGAGGCGATCGAGCTGCCCGAGCCGCGGCTGCGCGCGCCGGAGGAGCTGGCCGACATGTTCTCGGCCGGCCGCTACGAGCGCGTCGCCCACGCGCTCGGCAAGGCCTATCGCGACGTGGTGCGCGGCTTTCGCGGAGAGTTCGCCAACCCCCCCGATCTGGTCGCATACCCGCGCTCGCCCGAGGACGTCGACGCCGTCCTCAACTACTGCGTCGATGCGGGCGCGGCGGCGATCCCCTATGGCGGCGGCACCAGCGTCGTCGGAGGGGTCGAGCCGCGGATGCGAGACGAGTACCCCGCGGTGGTCTCAATCGACCTCGGCCGGATGAACCGCGTGCTCGAGGTGGACGCGACCTCGCAGGCGGCCCGGATCCAGGCGGGGGCCACCGGGCCGGAGCTCGAGGAGCAGCTGCGCGAGCACGGGCTCACCCTGCGCCACTTCCCGCAGTCGTTCGAGTACTCGACCCTGGGCGGCTGGATCGCGACTCGGGCCGGCGGGCACTTCGCGACGCTCTACACCCACATCGACGACCTGGTGGAGTCGGTGCGGGCGATCACCCCGGCCGGGGAGTGGCGCAGCCGGCGGCTGCCCGGCTCCGGCGCCGGCCCCAGCCCCGATCGGATGCTGATCGGCTCCGAGGGGATCCTCGGGGTGATCGTCGAGGCCTGGATGCGGGTGCGCGAGCGCCCCACCCACAAGCTCAGCTGCGGGGTCGCCTTCGACGACTTCGCGGCGGGCGCCGAGGCGGTGCGCGAGATCTCCCAGTCCGATCTGCATCCCTCCAACTGCCGGCTGCTGGACGCGATCGAGTCGGAGACGACCTCGGCCGGCCCGCCCGGGAAGTCCCTGCTCGTGCTCGGCTTCGAGTCCGCCCACCATCCCGTCGACGGGCCGATGCAGCTCGCTCTCGAGGCGGCGCGCGGCCACGGCGGCGAGCCCGGCGAGCTCAAGGGGGGCGGCGGCACGGGCGGCGACGCTGACCGGTCCGGTCGCCAGGCC
>JBOGZI010000161.1:0-3147 GCA_050697275.1 Solirubrobacterales bacterium
GCCTGGTGTTGGAGCGGGTGCGCTCGGCGCCCGCCGAGGTGCAGGACGGGGGAGGGGACGGCGGATCCGGAAGGGCCTCGGCGGGTGGGTCTGGGACCGGCGGGTCGAGCGGTGAGGGCGCCGCTGCGTCGCCGCGCGCCGCCCTGACGCCGCGGGAGCTGCGCGAGCGGGCGTTGCTGGCGATGTGTATCGCCGATCCGAAAAAGGGGGCGGGGCTGATCGAGCGGTTGAGCCCGGAGCACATGTCGGCATCGGGGGCGCCGGCGCTCGCCTGGCTGCGCGAGCACCTCGAGGATCCGATGTCGGGGCTGCCCCGCGAGGACGAGGAGCTGGTCTCGCTGATCACCGAGCTGAAGATGCGCGCCGAGCGCGAGCCGGCCTCCGAGGGGGCGATGGAGCTCAACTTCATGCTGCTCGAGCAGCGGCGCCTTGAGGATGGGATCACGGCGGCGCAGCGGGCCGGCGACTACGAGGCGGGAGCCCGCCTCTCCCGCGAGCGCGCGGAGCTCACCGACCGCATCGCCCACGCCGAGTCACTGAACGCATAGGGCTCGGGCAAACGCCGGCGCTCGGAGTCACCTGCGCGCGACTCGCGCGTCCGCCGCTTTCCGGTTGTCACACATTCGTCCCACTTTCGCGCGCAACCCGCGCGCTCTCAGCCCGTCTCCAGGCCCTTTCCATCCGCCCAGCACGGGAAAATGCCTGCAAATGACGAAAGAAGAGCTAGAGCGCTACCTGGCCGAGGGTCTCTCTCTCGAGCAGATCGGCAGGCGAGTGGGCCGCCATCCGTCGACGGTCAGGTACCACATGCAGAAGCACGGTCTGAAGCCACTAGGCCACGACCGCCACGCCCCTAACGGGAAGGTCGATCCAGACCGGCTGCGGGCGTTGATCAAGCGCGGCGCGTCAATTCACGGAGCCGCCGAGGAACTCGGCGTCTCCTACACGACCGTCTGCCATTGGGTCAGGCGCCTTGGCCTTGAGACAGAGCGAATGGCTCGTCTGAAGAAGACGAGAGGCGACGAGGGCGGGAACCAATCAGGCCCTTTTGGACTGTCCGAGGCATGGGGAGACCTGGTTTTTCAAGAGTCCGAGCGGTCCCTACCGGTGCAGGAGATGCCGTGCGGAGGCGGTTTCGCGGTATCGGCGACGCGTCAAGGCGCGCTTGATCGAGCGTGCCGGCGGGTGCTGCCAGATCTGCGGCTACGACAGGCACCCGGGCGCGCTTCACTTCCACCATCTAGATCCTGCCGAGAAATCGTTCCTGCTGAGCCGCAACGGCGTCACTCGATCGTTCGCCGAGGTCGCGGCCGAGGCGGACAAGTGCGTCCTCCTATGCGGGAATTGCCACGCGGAGGTCGAAGCTGGGGTCGCGGAGCTTTCGATGGACCAGCTCCCGCTACAGTTGGGTTCGAGGTCCAGATCCGAGGTTGATTAGTCGGATCACGATCCGGGGTAGCTCAATTTGGTAGATGCGCTCGGCTGTTAACCGAGAGGTTGTGGGTTCGAGTCCCACCCCCGGAGCTCCCGTGACGAGTCATGCACGAGCCGGCGAAAGCCGGCTCGTCGCCTTTCGGGCAGCCTCCTCGACCAGCTCCGCGGCCCGGGCGGCGCCGTTATTCTCCGCGGCCCAGGCGGCCAGATCCTCGGCCCGGGCCCGGTAGCGCCCCTCGCCTAGCAGCCGCCGGGTCGTCAGCCTCACCGCCCGGCGCGAGAGCAGCCGGCGCGGAAGCGAGATCCCCGCTCCGGCCCAGGCCACCCGCGCCGCGTTCTCCCCCATGTCCCCGACCGCGGGGCAGACCAGCAGCGGCGTCCCCGCGGCCAGCGCCCTCGCAACCGTCCCGTGTCCGCCGTGGCAGATCACCACGTCGGCGGCGGGCATCGCCTGCGAGTAAGACAGCCACGGCAACAGCGTCGCGTTTGCCGGCACCTCGATCGGCTCCTCCGGCCGGTGCCTGTTGGTGGTCGCCAGCACCCGCACCGGCTCGTCCGCGAGCGCCGCGAGCGCGGTGCGCAGCAGCTCGCACTCGGGGTCCTGAGAGGTGCTCGGCGCCACCAGCACCAGCGGCCCCTCGCCCTCCGGAATCGCCAACTCCTCCACCGGCAGCTCGAAGAAGAGCGGGCCGGTCACCTGCACGTGGCCCGGCCACTCGCGCGGATACTCGAGCTGCGGGAAGGTCGCCACGATCGCTAGCAGCTCGCTGATCCCACCGTGGAACCGCTCCTGAGGCGCCAGCCCCAGCCTCCGCCGCGTCTCGTTCATCTCGTCCCGCCCCCGCCGTAGACCCGCGTCCAGCACCGGCAGCGCGGCGCGCCACCCCGCCCGGCCCAGCGGTGTGCGCGGAGGGCGGAACCCGAGCGAATAGAGCGGCATCCCCGGCTGTTGCACCGGATAGACATGGGGGATCAGCGTCGCGCACGGCACCCCGGCCACCTCCGCCGCCAGGGTCGGCGCCAGCGTCAGGATGTCGCTCACCACCAGGTCGGGCCCGTAGCCCTCGATCAGCGAGGCCAGCGACCGCGCCGCGGTGGCGGCGGTCCGCCCGTCCGGCGTGTCGGGGCCCGGAGGCGGATAGACCACGTACTCCTCGGCGGCGGTGAACCCGAGCCCCTCGGACTCGATCGCCTCCCGCCAGTGCTCCCAGCTCTCGATCAGCACCTCGTGCCCGCGCCGGCGCAGCTCCCGGCCCAGCGCGATCGCGGGAAAGGCGTGGCCGGGATCGCCGAAGGCGGCGACCAGCAGCCGCAGACGAGGCTCTCCTCCGCCGGCGCGGCTCTCCGGCCGGGTCTCTCGGGCTGGGCGCGCCATTGCGCGGACGATAGGCCCAGCCGCTATTCATTGGGTCGATGGCCCGGCGCAAGCGCAACAACGCGGAGCGGCTCCGCAACGCCGTCTACGCGATGCCCCGGCACACCAAGGCGGCGATGCTGCGCGGCATCAGTGGCCGCCGCGTGATCGTCGGCGGCTACGTGGACAAGCGCGGCGGCGTCTGCCCGATGCTCGCCGCGCACCGCAACGGCGGCCGCACCAACTTCGGGGCCTTCGCCCGCGCCTGGGACGCCTTCAGCGGCGCCGGCCGCAAGCCCCGCCGCGCCGCCCGCCGCGACGTCCGCACCCTCGAGGGCTACCTCGAGATGGGCCTGCTC
>JBOGZI010000162.1:0-4401 GCA_050697275.1 Solirubrobacterales bacterium
GGCCACCCCCGCCGCCGCCCCGGCGGTCGCCGCTACCGCCAGCGGCCCCACCTCGCGACCCCAGAGCTGGATCGTGCCGCGCTCCGATCGGGCGGGCAGCGGGCGCACCGGCCCGACCTCGATCACCTCCGTCTCCCGCTCGTGCAGCTCCTCGGCCATCGAACTCATCCTAGTGGCGTGTCAAGACCCCATCACCTCCGCCACCGCCCGAGCCGACGGGAAGAGCGCAGTGAGCGCGATCGAGCCCTAGGCCAGGGACTTCTCGTAGAGCCGGTAGCGCTTCACGACCTTGCCCCCCATCCCCTCCATCGCCCGGTTCATCGGCTCGTTGGTCTCCAGGATCCAGCCCTCCTCGCCGGCCATCACACCCTTTGGATTTGTCGCCTCGATGTGCTTGATGTAGAAGCTGGCCGCGATCCCGGTGTGCTGGTACTCCGGCTTGACGCCAAGGGCGAAGACCCGCACCTCGTCGATCTTCGAGAACCCCGCTATGCCGTGAGGGTGGAAGTTGCCCAGCAGAAACCGAACCCACCCGAAGGGCAGCAGCCGACCGTTCATCTTCGCCAGCACCTGGTTGGCGTCGGGGAGGGTGAATGACGCGCCGACAACCTCGTCGCCGCGCTCGGCCACGAATGCCCAGCGCTGGTCGTAGACCGGTTTCAGATCCCTGGCGTGGGCCCGGACCTCCGCATCGGTGATCGGCACAAACCCCCAGTTGGGCGCCCAGGCGGCGTTGTAGACCTCCATGAATCGGATCATCTCCGCGTTCAGGTCGCGCTTGCGCGCGTTGCGCACCGTGATGCCGTGCTCGCTCTCCAGCTTCTCGGCGGCCTCGTGGATCGCCGGGTGGAACTTGAGGCCCTCTTTCAGGTCCCCCATCCGCAGGTGCCACATGAGCAGGTCGATCTCCTTGGCGAAGCCGGCCGACTCGAGCGTCTCGCGGTAGCGGGGCGGGTGCCACGGCTCGAGGATCATCGGCCGCCGCTCGTACCCCTCGATCAGCAAGCCGCACTCGTCGTTGGTGGTGAAGTCCATCGGGCCCAGCAGCCGCTCGCGGCCGCGGCCGCGCGCCCAGCCCTCGGCGGCCTCCAGCAGCGCGGAGAAGGCGTCCGGATCGTCCTCGCAGTCGATGAAGCCGAACTGGGCATCGTTGCCGCCCTGAACCTCGTCCCAGCGGCGATCGACCTGGGCGGTGATCCGGCCCACCGGCCGGCCGTCCCGCCAGGCGAGGAAGTACTCGGCGTCGGCATGCTCGAAGTAGGGGTTCTTGGACCGGTCGAGGAAGCGGCGTCGCTCGGAGACCAGCGGCGGCACCCAGGGCGTCCCCTGGTGCAGCCGGAAGGGGAGCTTGATGAAGGCGGTCAGCTCGCGGCGGCCCTCGACCGGCCGGATCTCGACGGACACGGGCGGGCACGCTACATGCTGGGCATCGCGGAAGGCCCACGGAGGCGGCGGCCGGCGATCGGTGCCAGACTTCCGGGTCGTGCCCGAACCGGATAAACGGGTCGCGCTGTCGCGCGCCCTCGCATCTCCCGTGGACGTCTTCGAGAAGGTCCGCACGCACGACCGCGCGGAGCAGCTCGAGGCCGCCAAGCAGGGGGACCTCCTTCCCTACTTCCGCATCCTCACCTCCCAGGCGGGCCCCGTGGTCGAGATGGAGGGCCGGGAGACGATCATGCTCGGCTCCAACAACTACCTGGGGCTGACCACCGATGAGCGCGTCAAGCAGGCGGCCCGCGACGCCCTCGAGGCCTACGGCACCGGCGTCACCGGCTCGAGGCTGCTGAATGGCACCACCCCGCTCCACGTCGAGCTCGAGCGCGAGCTCGCCGAGTGGATGGGGACCGAGGACGCGGTCGTCTTCACCACCGGCTACCAGTCAAACCTGGGCTGCATCAGCGCGATCCTCGAGCCGGGCGACACGGTGATCTGCGACTCCGGCGACCACGCCTCGATCCTGGACGGCTGCAAGCTCTCGGGAGCCCGGCTGCGGCCCTTCCGGCACAACCGGATGGACAAGCTCGAGACGATGCTGGAGCGGGCCCAGGCCGATGGAAGCGGCACCCTGGTTGTGGTGGACGGGGTCTTCTCGATGGAGGGGGACGTCTGCGACCTGCCCCCGGTCGTCGAGCTCTGCAACCGCTTCGGGGCGCGGCTGATGGTCGACGAGGCCCACGGGGTCGGGGTGCTCGGCGCGCGGGGCACCGGCGCTTGCGAGCTGTTCGGCCTCGAGGACGAGGTCGACCTGCGGATGGGCACCTTCTCCAAGAGCCTCGCGTCCTGCGGCGGGTTCATCGCGGGCTCCGAGGAGGTGATCGAGTACCTCCGGATCTCCTCGCGGGCGTTCATCTTCAGCGCCTCGGCGGTTCCCGCCGCGGTCGGGGCGGCGCTCGGGGCGCTGCGGATCATCAGGGCCGAGGGACCCGGGCTGATGGAAAAACTGCTGGAAAACGCCGCCTATCTCCGCCAGGGATTCCGCGACCTCGGGCTGCGAGTGGTCGAGCCCGGCACCCTCCCGGACGGCCGGGAGGCGACGACACCGGTGGTCCCGGTGATCGTCGGCGAGGACTGGCAGGCGGTGCTGCTCTGGAAGGCGCTGTTCGAGGCCGGCGTCTACACCAACGTCGCACTCCACCCCGCGGTGCCTCCCGGGGGGGCGCTGCTGCGAACCAGTCTGATGGCGACCCATCAGCGGGAGCACCTGGACCGGGCGCTGGAGGTCTTCGATCAAGTCCGCAAAGGTTTCCCGGACCTCCCGACCGGGTAAGCCAATTGGTTTGGGTCGATGATTTCGGGGTCCGGCGGCCACGATGCGGGGCGGTTGATCGGGTCGAGATTGGACGGGCTGATGAGGCCAAAACCAAAACGTTTGCTCTTAGCGGACGAGATGAATTTTCCGCTCTTGAAAGTGACGCCCCGACCGAGATAGGTTGCGCCGAGTCGCGCGCACCGCACCCGGGGCAGGCGGCGGACGGACACGGAGAGGACCATCCGCTTCCCCGGCTCGAGCAGAGCGCCGGGGGCGACGCCGGCAATCAATAGGAGAGCCCGCTAACCACCACCTCATGAGGAGGGGAGAGATATGCCCGCTGCTTCGACGATCACGCCTGCGCGCGTTCAGTCCGATCAGTCCCCCACTACCACCGCCGCCGAGATCGTCGCGCCGCGGATCGAGCCTCCGGTCGATTCGCAGTGCATGAGAGCGCTCGCCCGGGCAAACGAGGTTCGACTCGCCCGTGCCGCGCTGAAGCGCGACGTCGCCGCCGGGCGACGCGACGTCGCCGAGGTGGTCAGCGAGCTGCCCTGGGAGGTCCGGAGCATGGCGCTCGCGGAGCTCCTCTGCAGCCAGAGCCGCTGGGGCCGGGCACGGTCCCGGAAGCTGCTCAACTCCCTCAGTCTCAGCGAAGGGAAGCAGCTGGGGACCCTGACCGAGCGACAGCAGGGAATCCTGGTCCACGCGCTGGAGGCGAAGAGCCGCACGCGCGTCATGGTCGCCTAGAGCCGAGCAGCCGGCGGGCCGCGCGCGATGAGTAGCGCGCGGTCCGCCCCGCTCGGCGCCGTCGTTTCCCGGGTCGTCCCGGGAAGCGTCCTAGTAGCTGAGGTTGAGGGGGACGGGGCTGGAGCCGGAGAAGCCGACGAACCAGACAGCGCAGCCGATCAGCGCCAACATCGCGCTGACCACGAGCATCACCTCGAGTGGCGAGCTCTCCCCCAGCGGCAGCCCTCGCGCCTCGCGCAGCTCGAGGTGGCGGCGGTTGAGCCAGGAGAGGAGCGGCGCCATGCCGAGCATCGTGCCGAGGGCGCCGACCATGGTCACCATCAGCGCCGTTCCGAGCTCGACGGAGCCCTGAAGCCGGGAGCCCACCCAGAGCCAGATCAGGGGCACCCCCACCCACATGAAGAGGCAGCCGGCGAGCATCAGCACCACCAGCGCGGCCGAGGCGGGGCCGCCGAGCAGAAGCCGCCGCAGCCGGTGCATCGCTACGCCTTGAAGCGGTAGAGCTCGCCGCCCGAGCGCCGCCGGAAGGCCCCCGCGAAAGCCCAGGCCGCAGGCACGAAGGCGGCGGCGCCCGCGAGCACGCGCGCCCCGGGGGGAAACACGTTGAGGACGAACAGCGAGCCCGCCACCACCACCCCCACCGCCCCGGCCAGCAGCAGGGTGTGCGAGCGATAGCCGGCGAAGTGCTCGCGGGCGGCGAGCTCGAGCCCCGCCAGCGAACCGAGCGCCAGTCCGGTCCCGATCATCACCGTTCCCTGGGGCGGCGAGACGAAGAACCCGGCGGCGAGCAGGACGATCGCCACCAGCACGACCAGCTCGGAGAGCGGGAAGGACCCCCAGGGCGGCTTGGGTGGACCCGGGGCGCGGGCGCGGCGGGCCTCGGCGCGCCGGTCGTCGTCGAC
>JBOGZI010000163.1:0-4516 GCA_050697275.1 Solirubrobacterales bacterium
GATCTTCGCTGACGCCCGCCCGCGCAGGGGCCCGGTCGAGAGCCTCAGCCTCAGCCGGTAGCCGCCCGCCGCGACATAGGTCCGCTGCGCTCGGCCGAGGCGGCGCCGACCGAGCTTCGCCACCACCGTCGCGTCGACCGGCTCGGAGGGCGCCAGCACCAGGCGCAGCACCCCGGAGCGCGCCACCCTCCCCAGCGCGCCGCTGCGGATCCTCACCCGGGCGCTCGGGCGGAGCACGTCCGGCGGCAGCGGGATCCCGGCGGGACCGATCACCAGCACCGAGGTCATCCCCGGGTGGGCGGGGTCGCGGAACCCGAAGGGGGTCCCGGATCCCCTCAGGAAGGGGACCCCGCGGACCAGGCGCGCCTCGCCGCGTGGGATGACCGGCGCCGAGAAAAGGGGCGCGGAGCCCGCGAACGCGTCTGAGGAAAGACCGTGCCGCAGGAACGGGTCCCGGTTCTCGAAGACGACGAGCTCACCCTGGTCGACCGTGTAGGTCGGCGAGGAGTACTCGAGCAGGAACGGTGAGGAGATCCGCTCGAGGGCCGCCGCGGCGCCGGGGAACGCCAGCGCCGCGGCTGCCGTGATGATGAGCGCGAGCCGTGTCAGCCCGAGGCGCCGCTGAAGTGCTCGCCGGCCTTCGCCCAGTTGACCACGTTCCACCAGGCGTCGATGTAGTCCGGGCGCTTGTTCTGGTACTTGAGGTAGTAGGCGTGCTCCCAGACGTCGCAGCCGACGATCGGCGTCTTGCCGTCGGAGACCGGAGTGTCCTGGTTCGGCGTCGAGACGACCGCGAGGCCGGAGCCGTCGTGGATCAGCCACGCCCAGCCGGAGCCGAACTGGTTCACCCCCGCGTTCTTGAACTCCTCCTTGAAGTCGTCGAAGGAGCCGAATGCGTCCTTGATCGCGTCGGCCAGGTCGCCCTCGGGCTCGCCGCCTCCATCCGGGCTCATGATCTCCCAGAAGAAGCTGTGGTTGGAGTGGCCGCCGGCGTTGTTGCGGACCGGGGTCTCCTTGTCGCCGAGCGCCGACAGGTTCTGGAGAACCTCCTCGACGGGCTTGTCGGCCCACTCGGTGCCCTCGAGCGCCGCGTTCGCCTTGTCCACGTAGGCCTGGTGGTGCTTGTCGTGGTGAACGCGCATCGTCTGCTCGTCGATGTGGGGCTCGAGCGCGTTGTAGTCGTAGGGAAGATCGGGGACCTCGTACGCCATCTGGCCTCCTTGGGTATCGCTGGTCGGGCCGGGCCATCCACCGGGGACAGCCTCCGCAACCTAATCTAGCGAGCGTGCACGGTGGGCCGCCCGGCGGAGGTACCTGGACTGGCGCGGCCATAACGGTCGCCGGTCTGATCGTGGGAGCAGCGATCACCCTGGCGGTCCCGCCACTGCGCGACGCGGCCCTCGACGCCGTCCAGGGGGAGACCGGGTCCGTTCGCGAGGACCTCGGCGGCAATCTCGGCGGGGTGCTGCTGGTCATCTGGCTGGCGATGGTGCACGTGGTGGTCTGGTATCCGGCCGAGATCCTCGACGCGGCGACCGGCTACGTCTTCGGCTTCGGGGTCGGCTTCCCGCTCGTCCACGCCTCCTGGATCGCCTCCGGCCTGGTCGCCTACTGGGTCGGCCGCCACGCCGCGCGGCCGGTGCTCTACCGGCTGGCGGGTGAGGAGCGCTTCAAGCGCCTCGAGAGCGCGATCCATCGCGGCGGTGCGACGGTGCTGCTGATCGCCCGGCTGGTGCCGATCGTTCCCTTCAGCCTGATGGGCTACGTCTGCGGCGCCGCGCGCGTACCGATCTGGCGGTTCGTGTGGACCACCGCGGTCGGCTATGCCCCGATCACCGCCTACTTCACCTACCTCGGCAGCCGCCTCGAGGGCTTCTCGATCGAGGACCCGATCCTCTGGGCCGGGGCGGTGATCCTGATCGTGGCGATCTTCGGGGTGCGCTACCTGCTGCCGGGGCGGTTCCGCGAAGAGACCGGCGCCGGCTAGGCCGGGTCGCGCGGCAGTGGATCGAGCCGGGCGAGACGGCCGGCCAGCTCGCGAAGCGCGGCGTCGCGATCGGCCAGCAGCCGGTCGGCGGCTGCCGAGAGCTCCGAGAGCGAGCGCTCGCCGGCGTCGTCGAGGGAGGTGCCGCGCGGCAGCCTGGTCTGGAAGCGGTAGTAGCGGGGGCCGCGGCCCTGCTCGGCGGGCTCCGGCGTAGCGCGACCCGGCTCGTGGTTGAGCAGCACCTCGGCCCAGTGGTGGGCGGCGTCGGACTGGCCGTCGAGGAAGGCCGCGATCAGCGCCGGGTCGTCGCGGCGCGGCCAGATCCAGCCCAGCCTGCCCCAGCCCTTCACCTCCGACTGGGGCTGGCCCACCTCGAAATGCCCCGTGCCGAGCGAGACGACCAGCAGCTCGCCGGGCAGCAGGTCGTGCGGCTCGGTGTCCCGCCGCTTCAGGGCCTCGACCACGGCCGCCACCGAGGGGTTGGCCGCGAAGACGCCGCCGTCGATCAAGGCCCTTCGGTCGAGGCCGCGGGAGGGGAAGTAGGTGGGCGCCGCCGAGGTGGCCATCCCCACGTCGACCATCGAGGCGTCGCGCTCGGCCATCTCCCGCGCCCGCCAGCGCTTGAAGAAGTGCGGGCCAGGCTCCGCCATGTCGTAGGTGGTGACGATCAGCTCGCGCAGGGCGTCACGGAGCCTCGTCTCGCCGAAGCGCCGGGCGAGCGCCTCCTCGAGGCGCCCCGCGCCGTGTTTCGGCCCGATCCAGCCGCCCAGCGAGAGCAGCTTGTGCAGGGTGTCGCCGAAGATCCGCGGCCCGTCGCGCAGGTAGAGGTCGGCGAGCTCCTCCCCGCTCAGCTTCGGCCGTCCGGGGCGCTCGGGGTCCGGCACCGTCAGCCCCAGCGCCAGCAGGCCACCGGTCGAGGTCCCCGCCACCATGTGGAAGCAGTCGGCGATCCGCCTCTCCTCCCCCGCCTCCTCGCTGGTCAGCTGCTCCAGCCGGGCGATCACCCGCGCCGCGATCAGCCCGCGGATGCCGCCGCCGTCGATCGCCAGGACCCGGAAGCGGTCCGGGTGGTCGCGAGTCTCCCCCTGTCCGCCCTCGGGCACGGCGCCAAACTATCCGCTGTCGAGACCGCTGTGAAGGCACGGCCCGTCCCCGGCGGGGACAGCTGTGAAGGCGCGCCTCTATCCTTCTCCCTCTCGGGGCGTGGCGCAGCCTGGTAGCGCGCACCGTTCGGGTCGGTGAGGTCCCCGGTTCAAATCCGGGCGCCCCGATAGCCAGCGCCATATGATCGGCGGGCATGCCGAGGCCGGCCTCGACGCCTGCGTTCCGCACCCCTGAGGAGCGTTTTCAGGGGTTGCCCGACTTCGACTTCGAACCTCACTACCGGGAGGTGGACGGGCTGCGGCTGGCTCACCTCGACGTCGGCGAGGGCCGGCCGATCCTGATGATTCACGGCGAGCCCGCCTGGTCGTTCGTGTGGCGCAAGGTGGTTCCGCCCCTGGTCGAGGCGGGCTACCGCTGCATCGCGCCGGATCTCGCCGGCTGCGGCCGTTCGGACAAGCCCAGCGATCCCGGCTGGTACTCGATGGAGCGACACGTCGAGCTGACCCAGGGCCTGATGGACGACCTCGACCTTCGCGATCTCACCCTGTTGCTGCACGACTGGGGCGGGATCATCGGACTGACTCTCGCCGCTGTCCAGCAGGAGCGGATCGCCCGCGCCGTCATCCTCGACACAGCACTAGACCCCAAAGACCTATGGATGAGTCAGCGGTGGGTGGAGTTTCGCGACTTCGTCGAGCGCAACGAGGATCTGCCGGTCGGCTGGATGATGCGAGCGACCTGTCACCGGGATCCCGGGGACGAGGTGATCGCGGGCTATGACGCGCCATTCCTAGGCCCGGAATCGAAGGTGGCGATGCGCGCGCTGCCGCTCTTGATCGAGCGGACCGACCGAACCCCGGAGGGCGCGGCGACCCTGATTGCAGTCCTCAAGCAGGATCCGCGGCCCTTCCACATCATCTGGGGCGAGAACGACACCGTTCTCACCGCCGCCACCGCGGAGCGCTTTGCGGCCTCGATCGGCAGGCAGGTGGACGAGTGGATCCCGAACGCGGGTCACGGCCTGCCGGAGGACCAGGGAGAGCTGCTGGGAGAGCGGATCGCCGCCTGGCTGGCCGCGGCGAGGCCGAGCGCGTAGCGCCGTCCGCTCGACCCCGCCTGACCATCCACGAAATCGGGTACCCTCGCCCGGCTATGGAGATGCTTAGGGGTCTGGGCCTGTCCTTCTGGGTGGTGCTCACCGGCGTGGTCGTCCTCTACGTCTTCTTCATCGCGCTCGCGGAGGTCTCGCCGGGCGAGGTCGCCGGGGTGACCGCCGTGGTGGCGGCGACGGCGGCGGTGGTCACGGTGCGGAACCTCCGGGTCGCCGGGGAGCTGGGCAGCCGTGGAGGCGATCCCCGCGTGAGGCGAGCGCGAAACCGGATGCGCGAGCGCCGGGGCTTCTAGGCGCCCGGGCGGCGCCGAGCCGGC
>JBOGZI010000164.1:0-6871 GCA_050697275.1 Solirubrobacterales bacterium
CCCACCGGTTGAGCTCGTAGAGCAACCGGGCCAGCTCCCGGCCGCTGCCGCTGAGCGTGTAGCGGCGCGACCCGTCCCGCCGCAGCACCCCGAGCTGCTCCAGCTCGCGGAGGCGGGTGGAGAGCACCGAGGGGCTGATCCCGGTCCGCTCGCGCAGCTCCGAGAAGGAGACGGCGTCGCGGCGCAACTCCCAGACCATCCGCAGGCTCCAGCGCCGGCCGAGCAGCTCGAGGATCTGGCTCATCGGGCGGGGCGAGTCCACGGTTCTATTTTCGTAGTCGCGCCGACAAAATGCAAGTAATTAGCTACGTTTTCCGTACTCAGGCGTCCAAAACCGGTTCGCCTAGGAACGGCTCACCCACCCCGAGCGCGTCAGGGAGCGCTGGCGGCGAGGATCTCGCGCATCAGGCCCTTGAAGTCGCCGTGATGGGCGTCGAGCCAGTCGAGCTGCCGGCGCGCGCCGGTGCCGCGCTCGCAGAGGTCGTTCAGCCCGAGAAGCTCCTCCTCGCAGCCGAGCTCCCGGGCGTGCTCGCGAAGGTCCTCGATCACCCCAGCCGTCATCTCGGCAGCGTCAACCTCGACGCCGTGGTCGAAGTCGATCAGCTTGCCCTCGATCCCGACCAGGGCGGCGCGGACCTTGTTGTCGTCGATCAGCTCCGAGGGGTGCTCCATGCTGGGCACGCCGTCCTCGTAGCGCTCCGCGAGCCGCCGGGCCAGCGACTGCCCCAGCGCCGCGAAGCCGAGCGTGTGCTCGATCCGGGTCTGCTGGTCGAAGACCCGCAGCTCGACCGTGCCGAAGTTGGGGTGGGGCCTCACGTCCCACCACAGGTAGGTGTAGTCGGGGATCGCGCCGCCGCGCATCATCAGCTCGACTCGGTGGGAGTAGATCTCCCAGTTGCCGTAGTAGGGCGGGATCCCCACCCGCGGGAAGCCCCGGAAGATCGGTGTGCGCGAAGACATCATCCCCGTCACCCTGCCGCGCCAGAGCGGCGAATTGGAGGACATGCCGAGCAGCAGCGGCAGATAGCCGCGCATCCCGTCCGCGACGTAGATCGCCTTCTCGGCGCCGTCGATACCGATGTGGATGTGGGTGCCGAAGATCAGCTCCCGATGCGCGATCCAGCCGAGCTCCTCCGCCAGCTCCCTGTAGCGGGGACGATCGACGATCAGCTGTTCCTCGTAGAGGGCGGCGGGATGCGTGCCGGCGGCGCCGATCACCAGGCCCCGCTCCGCGGCGATCTCCCCCACCACACGCCGCAGCTCGCGCAGCTGGGCGCCGACCTCCGCCACGCCCGAGCAGGGCAGCGTCGCCACCTCGAGCACCGACCGCATCAGCTCGGGCTTGACGTATCCCTGCAGGTCGTCGGGGACGGCCTCGAGGATCCGCTCGATCGACTGCGAGAGCCCGAGGGTCTCGGCGTCGCAGATCATCAGCTCCTCCTCCACACCGACCGTGTAGGAGGGACCCGTAAAATTGTGCTCCAGCACGCGCGGCACGATGACAGCAGCCGGGGATGAAGGGCTGCACCTCTCCGTGCCGGCTGCGGCTGCAGCGCCCGCAGCGGTCGGGCATACTGGCGAGAGCGGTCCAACCAGGAGGTAGTCGAACCGATGGAAGTCAAGTCGATCACCGAGCAGAAGTCGCTGCTCGCAACCCTGTCCCCTGGCAAGCGCACGCGGCTGCGCCGCCTGCTGTTCGAGTTCGGCCCCGGGCAGGGAACGCTGATGCTGCTCCCGATCGACCAGGGGATCGAGCACGGCCCGCGCGACTTCTTCCCCAACCCGGCCTCCAAGGACCCCGAGTACCAGTTCAGTCTCGCCGCCGAGGCGGGCTACTCGGCGATCGCCTGCCAGATCGGGCTGGCGACGCGCTACTACCCCGACTACGCCGGCCAGGTGCCGCTGATCCTGAAGGTGAACGGCAAGACCGACATCCCGCCCTCCGACGAGGCGTTCTCGCCCACCAACGCCTCGGTCGAGGACGCGGTGCGACTCGGGGCCGACGCGGTCGGCTACACCCTCTACGTGGGCTCCCCGCGCCAGGACGAGGACCTGCATCAGCTCCAGGGCGTGCGCGAGGCATGCGAGCGCTACGGGATGCCGCTCGTGGTCTGGTCCTATCCGCGCGGCCGCGACGTCGAGGCCAAGGGCGGCCGCGACTCCTTCTACGCGATCGACTACGGGGCACGGATGGCGATGGAGATGGGCGCCGACGTGGTCAAGCTGAACTTCCCCAAGTTCGATCCCGAGAAGGACAAGAACTCCCCGGCCCCCTACAACGAGATGCAGGTCAGCCCGGAGGAGGCGGTGCGCCAGATCGTCGAGTCGGCCGGGCGCTCCCTGGTGGTCCTCTCCGGCGGCTCGAAGACAGACGACGAGACCGTGCTCTCCCACACCCGCACGATCATGGAGGCGGGCGGCTCGGGCGTGATCTTCGGGCGCAACGTCTGGCAGCGCGAGAAGAGCGAGGCGCTGGAGATCATCGGGCAGATCAAGGAGACGCTGCTCAACAACGTGCGCCGCATCCCCTAGCTGCGGAGCCGCATAACTGCTGCGGCGCTGCTCTCAACGGGGTGTGAGACGCGGAGCGTGGAGAGGACCGGCGCTGGGCCTGCTGGTCGCGGCCCTGGCCCTGTCGCGCTGCGGCGAGGCGGGGGACCGCCTTCCCGGCGGTGAGGCCGAGCAGGCCGCCGAGCTGACCGCGCGGGTGATCGACGTGGTGGACGGGGACACGATCGAGGTCGAGCTCCCGGACGGCAGCGAGGAGGACGTCCGCTATATCGGCATCGACACGCCCGAGACGGCGAAGCCGGATTCGCCGGCCGAGTGCGGCGCGCCGCGGGCGAGCGCCGTCAACGGGCAGCTGGTCGGCGGACGCGAGGTGTCGCTTCGCTTCGGCGCCGAGCGCCGGGACGACTACGGCCGCCTCCTCGCCTACGTCTTCGTGGCGCCACCGGGGCCCGGCCGGCGGCCGGTGTTCGTCAACGCCGAGCTGGTGCGGCGGGGGCTGGCGCGGCCGCTGACGATCGCCCCGAACGACGCCCGGGCGGCGCTGTTCGAGCGGCTCGCCACCCGCGCGGCGCAAGCGGGGCGCGGGCTGTGGGGCGCGTGTACGCTTTCGAGCACGCCCAGCGAGGCGCCGCCGGTGCCGGGTGGCTGATGCGAGATCGGTTGCTACCCTGCCCGGCGCCCTGGCGCACCAAGGGGGCGTACCGAGATGCCACAGATGAGGATGCGACAGAGCATGGCTCAGATCGAGCTGGCGTTCGAGCAGGAGATGGCGCTCGAGCGCCGTCGCCGCGAGCAGCTCCGCAAGCGCGCCGCCAACCGCTCCCGCGCCCGCCGCATCTCCCGCGGCGAGTCCCGCGGCAAGGTCAGGTTCAGCGTCCTGCTCTTCTGTCTCACGATCACAGTCGTGACCGTGGTCTTCGCGATGTTCGAGACGCTCGCCTGGCTGATGGGCTAGCGCTCAGCGCCGAGCCTGAGCGCGCTCGACGTCGCGCTTGCTGGCCGCCCCGTTCTTGGCGCCCTCCCGCTCGATCCGCTCGTACACCTCGTGTCTGAAGATCGCGATCTCGGGCGGCGCGGTGATCCCGAGCCGGACCTTCTCGCCCGCCACGGAGAGGACCTGCACCTCCACCTCGTCGCCGATCAGAATGCTCTGGCCCGGCTTCCTTGTCAGTACCAGCATGGAGCCTCCCACTTTCGTTGTCGGGGCCTACCCCCAGGCGGGCGCGTTCGGCGCTTACCTAGAAATGAGTAGCGTAACGGAGGTCTTCCCGCGTGGCAAGCGCCCGCAGGGCCGTTGCTAGAGTCAGCCGCCGGGATGGCCAGGAAGTCGCTGCGACCGCAGCTCAACCAGATCCGTGCCTGGGTGCGCCAGGGGCGGACCGATGCCTGGATCGCCCACCAGCTCGAGGTGAGCGCCTCGCAGCTGAAGGACTTCAGGCGCCGGCACGGGCTAGAGCTCGAGGGCGAGGAGCCCGCGGCCGAGGTCGACCTGCGGGACGAGATCGAGGCCGAGATCGAAGCGGAGCTCGCCGAGCCCGCCGAGGAGCCCGAGGAGGAGCCGAGCGCCCAGGACGGCGACGAGGACCGCGGCGAGGAGCAGCAGGAGGGCGGCCGGCGCCGCCGGCGCCGCCGTCGTCGCGGTGGCCGGGGGCGCAGCCGCAAGCGGAAGCCGCTGGAGGCGACCTTCGACCACGGCGAGGAGGAGGGCTACGGCCTCTGGCTCGACCCGGCGGTCAAGGACGACCCGATCTACGCCGAGCACTGGTCCGACCAGCGGGCGCTGAAGGTGACGATCGAACCCGAGCGCATCGTCCTCGAACCCTCAGAGGAGTAGGGACTCCGGCGCCCGCGCCCGCGGGTCCTACCCACGGGCAGTGGCGCAGAGGCACTACTCGGTTGGCAGAAGCCGGCCGCCGGCGTAGTCGCGGGCCCCGCGCAGGTGAAGGTGGAACGCGCCGTCGGTGATCGCCTGCGGATCGAGGTCGGCGGCATCGGCGGGGAGCGCTCGGCGGGCAGCCTCCAGGCACCAGTCGGTGCCGCGGCCGTAGAGCTCGGCGAGCTCCTGGGCGGTGAAGGTGGGACCGATTCGCCGCCGCAGCTCGTCGCGAACCGCCTCCGCTGCCAGCCGCGCCCGGCGACCGCGGCGCGGCTGCTCGGAGAGCTCACGCAGTCGGCGGGCGCCCTCCTCCCACTGGTATAGGGCGTTGTCGAGCGGATACGCCATCCAGGTCCCCTACTTGGTAGCACGGGCGGCACCTCGGCAAGCGCCCGCGTGGCGCCTCAGCCGCTATTCGGGCGGCGAGAGCGTCGACTGCGGCACCCGGGCGCAGGCGACCGGGTCGAGCGGACCGGTGAGCTGCCAGACGTCTACGAGGTTCGCCCCGGCGACCCGCTTCACGTTCCCCGCGGCTGCGATCCACGACCGCTGCACGGGACGCACGGCGGCCTCGGGGTCGTCCTGGTGGTAGGCGGGCGTGGTGACCACGAGGTCGTAGTCGTCCGCGTTGATCGCGCCGATCCACTCCGGGCACTCCGGGATCTCCCGGAACGAGCCGCGATCGCCCCGCTCGCCGATGTAGGTGACCTCGTTGGACGCGTCCTCTCCCCAGAGCCCGTACTGGAAGAGGGCGCCGGTGGTCCCGGAGAGCGCGACGCTGCGATCGCGGGTCTCCCGGGCGAAGTCATAGGCGACGCCAAGCCCTTGTCCCAGCTCGATCGCCGGCTGCTCGTCCACGGGATAGTCCGCGGCGGCCGAGGAGTAGCGGAACTCGAGGTAGTCCTCCTGCTCGAAGCGCCCGCCGACCGCGAGCGCCACCAGGATCACCGCCCCGACCGCGGCGAGCGCGGTCCGCGAGACGCCGCGGCGGGCGAGCAACGCGAGGGTGACGGGGACGACGACCACGGCGAGGGCGAGCACCACCGAGCCGGGGATCCGGTCGGTGTCGATCTGCTCGGCGGCCCCGGCGCTGACCACGATCAGCGCCGCGAAGACGAGCAGGGCGCCGTAGCGCCAGAGGCGCTCGCGGTTCCGCACCAGTGGCGAGGGGATCGCGACCAGGACGAGGGCCAGCGCCAGGCCGGGCGCCAGGTAGCGGAGGTTGAGCCGGAAGCCCACCGGCGAGCCCTCGGGGCCGGAGGCGCCGAGCGGGGTCACCAGGTAGGCGATCGCCGCCGCCACGGTGACGGTGGCGAGCATCCGCTCGAGCGCGCCGCCCCGCCAGATCCAGACCACGGCGCCGAGCACCGCGAGCGCGAGCACCAGCGGCCAGAGGTCGCCGAGCCGCTCCTCCAGGCCCGGGGTGAAGAAGCGCCCCCAGACGTCGGAGTCGCCGATGTAGTGGACGATCGCGTAGGGATCGCGACCCTGCAGCTCCTCGGCCTTGTCGATCGGTCCGAGGTCCAGCCAGGGGAAGGGATTGCCCGAGACGATCAGGTTGCGCAGGTACCAGAGCCCGCCGCCCAGCGCCAGCCCGCCGATCCAGATGGCGGCGGCCCGCCGGCGCCAGCCCGGGTTCGCGATCCAGATCACGCCCAGCGTCAGGGCCAGGGCCGGCGGCACCACCGTCAGCTTGGTGCCCAGCGCCAGGCCGGCCGCCAGGGCGGCGGTGAACAGCGCGCCGTCCTTCCAGACTCCGGAGACCCGGCTCGCGTTGACGAGGATCGCGACCGAGGCGAGCAGGAGCGCGATCGCGACCACGTCGTTGTTGGCGTTGCCCGGCTGGCGGGAGAAGAGCAGGTTGGCTGACATCAGCGCCGCGACCCCCGCCAGGGCCGGGGCGCCCGCCCCGTAGGGGCGGCCGATGCACCAGGCCGCGAACAGGGCGAGGCCGAGCCAGCCGAGGTTGAGCAGCGGCGAGAGGAAGTCGTTGCCGAGCACCATCAGGCCGTCGGCGTGCAGCAGCTCGGAGACCTGCGGGTAGAACCAGTTGAGGTAGAGGGGATCGGTGAAGAGCAGCTCGGTCACCGACCCGGTCCCGGCGATGTGCGCGGCGAGCGGCAGGTGGTACCAGAGCGAGTCGCCGCCGTAGATGCCGCGGTCGAGCGCCAGCAGCGTCGGCCCCGCCCATTGCGCAACGACCAACAGCGCGATCGCGATCGCGGCGCCGAGCTCGATCGCGCCCAGCCTCCCGAGCTCGGGCGCCTCCCGCTGCCCCGGCTCGGGCGCCTCCTGGTGGGCGGCGCGGATCAGCATCGGCTCGAGCCGCACGCCCCCGCCGCCGACGATCAGGCAGGCGAGGACGAGGAGGACGCCGTCGAGCAGCCCGAAGAGGCCGAGCAGCTCGGAGACCGCGACGAGGATGGCAATCGCGAGGACGCCGTCGGCGAGCAGCGCCGGGGCGCCGGTCCAGCCGGGCAGCAG
>JBOGZI010000165.1:0-6397 GCA_050697275.1 Solirubrobacterales bacterium
GCCGGAGGCCGCGATGCCCCCCACGCCCCCTCCCCCGACCGAGGCCCGGCCGCCCGGCCGGGAGGGGCCCCCGCAGCCGCCGCCGGAGTCCGACTCGCTCGAGGAGATGATGGCCGAGGAGGAGGAGCCCGAGCCCCCCGCCGCCGGCCAGCCCCCGCCGCCGCCCCCCGGCGCACCGGTCCGTCCTCGCCCGGAGCCGCCTTCCGCCCGCCCGCCCGAGCCCGTCGAGGCCGAGGAGGCGGGCGCCCCCGAGCCGGCCGCGCCCGAGCCCGCCGAGCCGGAGGTCGGGGAGCCGGAGCCGATCGAGGCTGAGCCGATCGAGCCGGAGCCCGAGGCGGGTGTCCCGGATCCGCCGCCGCCTCCCCCCGACCGCGGCAGCGAGCCTCCCGGCCGCGCCCGAGGCCGCGTCCACGTTCCCACCCAGGAGCATCGCCCCGAGGAGCTCTCCGGGGGACCCCCCTCGCCGGCCGATGCCCCTCCGGCCGAGGCCGCCCCACCCGCGGGGGAGCCCGAGGCCGCCGCGGCGGGCGCCCCGCCCGAGCCCGCCGCCGGCGGCGAGGCGCCGCAGCTCTACGACTTCGAGACCGACTCCGACGAGGTGGTCGACGGCCCCGCCTCCTCGCGGCCGCTCAAGCCCCAGGACGACTTCGAGGCGCTCGGCCCGGTCGATGAGGAGGAGGAGCCGTATCCCGAGGAGGAGCCCCACGCCGCGGAGCCCGGGCCGGACGCCGAGGTCGAGCTGGAGGTCGAGGAGGAGGAGGTCTTCGAAACGGACGTTCGCGAGCCGGAGCCGGAGGAACCCGCCCCCAGGGAGCCGGAGTCGGAGGAGGCCGCCCTTCCCGAGCAGGCCCCCGAGGGCGCCGAGGGGGAGGACATCCTCGCCGGCTCACCGGAGTTCGTCGACGAGGGCACCGAGGGCGAGGACCTCTGGTTCGAGAAGGGCCCCCCGAAGGACTTCGACTTCGAGGACGAGGACGAGCGCTAAGATCCTCCCTCTGAACGGCTAGGGATGAGATTCGACCAGGGGGGAAGGGACGTTCCAATGGGACGATTGAAGATTGCTGCAGGGATCGCCGCGCTGCTTGCGCTGACGCTCGGCGTCGCCGACGCCGGCGCGCACAAGAAGAAGACCGACCGGCAGACCACGGTGACCTTTCAGGATGTGCCCGGTCCGGGCAACGATGTGGTCTCCGGACAGGTGAGCCTCGGTAGGGCTCCCGACCCGGACGAGTTCCTGCAGGTTGGTGGAGAGCCCCTCGCGCAGGCCGCCGGGAAGAAGGCCAACTGCCTGGCGCGCGCGCGGGTGCTGGTCAAGCACACGCTCACCTCCGAGGGCGGCGGGGCGGACGATCCAAAGCTGGTGGCGACAGCCTTCACCGGGCCCACGGGCGCGTGGCAGGCCACCTACGAGGCGAGCGGGGCGAGCCTGCTGAAGTTCGACACCTTCCAGATCGAGGTCGCGAAGAAGCGGTTGAAGCCGAAGAACGCGAAGCACAAGCACGTCTGCAAGGGCGCCTTCGGGGACCGCACCGTCTTCTCCTCCTAGGTACGGCGGGCGGCTCTAGACGTAGCCGCGGGTGCGCGAGGCCTCGACCACCCGCTCGATGCCGACCAGGTAGGCCGCGTCGCGCAGGCTGATCCGCTCCTCCTTGGCGCGCCCGGAGACGTCCCGGTAGGCCTTGCGCATGATCCCGCCGAGCTTGTCGTTCACCTCGCGCTCGGACCACCGGAAGTGCTGCAGGTTCTGCACCCACTCGAAGTAGGAGCAGACGACGCCGCCCGCGTTCGCCATCACGTCGGGGATGACGTGGACCCCCTTCTCCTCCAGGATCTGGTCGGCGTGGGGGGTGGTCGGGCTGTTGGCGCCCTCGATGACCATCCGGCAGTTGATCCGGTCGGCGTTGCCCTCGTGGATCATGCCGCCGAGCGCCGCCGGGATCAGCACGTCGCACTCGATCGCGAGCAGGTCGTCGGGGCTGATCACCTCCGCCCCGGGGAACTCGGTGAGCTTGCCTTCGCGCTCGAAGATGTGCGCGGAGAGCTCGTCGGCGTCGATCCCGGCGTCGCTGCGGATCGCCCCGGTGGCGTCGGAGGCCCCGACCATCTTGCAGCCGAGCTGTTGCATGATCCGCGCCGCCCAGGAGCCGACGTTGCCGTAGCCCTGGACCACGAAGGTGGTCTCGGCGGGGCTGAGGCCGATCTGCGGGGCGGCCTCGCGGAACATGTAGACGCAGCCGCGCCCGGTCGCCTCCTCGCGGCCGTAGGAGCCCTCGAGGGCGATCGGCTTACCGGTGCAGATCGCCGGGGTGTGGCCGTGCAGCTTGCCGTACTGGTCCATCATCCAGGCCATCACCTGGGCGTCGGTGTTGACGTCGGGCGCCGGGATGTCGCGGGTCGGGCCGAGCACCTTCTCGATCTTGTCGAGGAAGGAGCGGGTCACGGCCTGCACCTCGGAGCGCTCCAGCTCGTCCGCGGGACAGTTGACACCGCCCGTGGCGCCGCCGAAGGGGATGTTGGCGACCGCCGTCTTCCAGGTCATCAGCGAGGCGAGGGCGCGCACCTCGTCGATGTCCACCTCGGGGTGGAAGCGGACGCCGCCCTTGTAGGGCCCCCGGGCGCCGTTGTGCTGGATCCGGTAGCCGGAGAAGACGTGGATCCTGCCGTCGGAGAGCTTGATCGGGATCTGGACCGTGACCTCGCGGTAGGGCTCCCAGAAGACGACGCGGAGGTCATCCGGCAGCTCCAGGCGCTCGACGGCGCGGTCGAAGTAGAAGCGGACGATGTCGAGGTTCGATGTCTCCGCCTGCTGGCCGGGCTTCGGCACACCGGCGCCGATCGCCTCCTCCTTGGCGTGCTCCACCGCCTCGGGTCCATGGTCGGCGCCGTCGCTGTCCCCCGTCTGCTGCGCTGCCTTCGCCTTGGTTGCCATCTCCACTCCTGAGTAAGGGCGTGCCGGCGCCGCCAGTCTCTCACACGCGCTGGGGGCGGGCTGCAGGTGCGCGGTCCGCGGGCGTTGGCGGGAGACCTACACTTGGCACACCCTCTGGGGCCATAGCTCAGTTGGGAGAGCGCGGCGCTTGCATCGCCGAGGTCGCGGGTTCGAGTCCCGCTGGCTCCATCTCCAGGCGCTTCAGCACGAGGGAGGTCCGCATCTACAAGGACTACGAGCACAACCTCCGCGCCGCATCCCGGTGATGCGGCTCGACCCGACTCGCTGAGAGGCGGAGCGCCAGAGGCGACCCGGAGCGGCCGTCGCGACGGCGGATCGCCAACCCCCGGTGAGAACGAGTCAGCCGCCGCGGGTGAGGATGATCGGCACCGCCACCTCGGCGATGACCACCACGGCGCCGAGCAGGACCCAGGGAAGCACGCGCCGCTTGCGCCGGCTCCGCTCCACCCCGTCCAAGCGATGGCCCAGCTCGGCCGCCGCGAGGCTCGGGTTGGCGTGGATCACCCGGGCCGGAACGGCGCGCGCGGCGGGGCCCACCGGCGCCGGCCGGGCGGCCGCCGGGAACTCCATCAGCTCCTCGATGTGCGGCAGCGCGGGCCGGCCGCGGGCGGCGAGCTCCCGATTGAGCTGGGCCTGGAGTCGCGCCGCGGCGGAGCGGTCCACGGCGAAGACGAGCTCGGCGGGCTGGCCCTGGCTGACCGCCACCCGCATGGTGCCGTGGATGCCCTTGCGGCCGCTCCCGTCCGGCGCGCGGCCGCTGATGCTCATCCCCAGCAGGCTGTCGGTCGGGACGCGCAGCTCCCTGCCCCCCGGTCCGACGAACCGCAGGCCGGCCTCGTCCACAGCCAGCTGCCCTCCCGAGATCGCCCCGGGATGGCCGGGATCTCCTCCCAGGTAGTTGGCGGGGGTGCCGCCGTTCCCGTTCGAGGCAGGTGGCATATGGCGCTATTCCCCGCCCGCGGCCGAACTCCTGATAGGCGGCTTGCGAGTCGCAGGTCCCTCAGTAGAAGGCGCAGGTGCTGGCCAGCATCAGCACCCCCACGAGGGGGTTGGCCACCAGCACGATCAGCGCCGGTATCCAGCGCCTCAGCAGGAGGGCCCCGATCCCCGCGGCGATCGCCGCGACCGCGCTGATCGCCGAGACCGAGGCGACCGTCTCGGTCCAGTCCGCGGCGATCTCGCCTCCCTCGCACCCCGGCTGCGCCTCGATGAAGGCGACCGCGAGCGCCGCGGTGATTCCGGTCAAAGCCAGGCTGCCCAGGGTCAGCCAGCGAGCCAGCTTCTCGTACTGGGCGCGGGCCACGGCCCCGCCGGTCCCGATGTCGATCGCGCGCTTGCCGACGGCGGTGGCCCCGTCCTTCACGTCGTTGACGAGGCCGGGCGGTTGATCCCAGTCCTCGACGCGGCCGACGATCGTGCCCAGCCCGGCCGCGACCAGCATCACCACCGCCGGCGCAAGGGCGGGCGCGGCCCGGATGGGAACGCTCGTTTCGTCGTCGACCAGGAGCAGCAACACGACCAGGAGCCCGCTCCAGACCCCGATGATCCCCAGGTTGGTGAAGACCCGGGGCCATCGTTGCCGGGGCCGCGAGCGGAGGCTGAACGCCGTGGCGAGCGTGATCACGGCGATGATCGCCGACGCGTAGAGCCAGCTCCGTGCCCCGAACTGCTGCTCGAGCCGCTCGACCTCCCGGTCGCGCTCGGCCAGCTCGGCGCTCCGGGCCTCGTTGCAGGCGACGTCCGTGCCGCAGTCGACCGGGGGGACGGGCGGGACCCGGTCCCGGGTGCGCGCCAGGTCGGCCGCCCCGATCGCCACCACGATCGCGCAGAAGGCGGCGCAGGCGAGGGTCCACCTGCTCAGCTCGGGCCGGGGCACGACGCCTAGCGGTTGGACGCCTTGCCTCGCCGCCCCTCGTCCCCCGGCGGTTTCGGGACCGCGGCGGGGGAGAGTGCGCCGGAGTGGACGAACCCGGCCCGCAGCAGCACCGGGACCTGCCCCAGGGGGTCGGGAGAGTCGAGCAGCACCACCCCGAGGTGGGTGGGGCCGAGCCGGGCGGTGGTCACATAGCAGCGGCCTGCCCCGTCGGTGAGGCCGGTCTTGAGGCCGGTCACCTCCGCGCCGGGGATTCCCCGCAGGCCGCGCTGCAGGAAGTAGTGGTTGTTGGCGAGGTGGAGGCGGCCGCCCTTGATCGGGAAGGCCGGCTTCGCGTAGCGGGTCCGCGCGATGCGGGCGATCGGCCCGGTGGCGAGGTCGGCCCGCGCGAGCGCCGCGAGGTCGAGGGCGCAGGAGTGGTTGCCGCGGTCCTTGAGGCCGTTGGGGGTGGAGAAGCGGGTGCAGGTGAGGCCCATCTCCCTCGCCCTCCGGTTCATCGCCGCGATGAAGCCGGTGACGCTGCCCGAGTGGTGCTCGGCGAGAGCGACCGCCGCGTCGTTGGCGGAGATCATGATCAGCGCCTGGAGCAGCGGCTCGAGCGGCACCCGCTTGCCGCGCGGGAGCAGCCCGGTGGCCGAGCCGGGTGCGGTGGCCGCCTTGGGGCTGATCGGGACCAGGTCCCCGCGGTCCGCCCGCTCCGCGATCAGTAGCGCGGTCATCATCTTGGTCAGGCTGGCCATCGGCCGGGAGATCGTCGAGTGCCTGGTCCAGAGGATCTCGCCGCTGTCGACGTCGAACAGGACCCCGGCGGCCGGCGGCCGCTTGAGGCGCGGCCGCACCGGCGGCTCGGCCGGCAGCTCGCCGAGCTCGAACTGCGAGCCGGAGGCCACGGGCTGGGGGGCCGGCCTTGGCGTGGGCGCTGGATCCTCGACGGCCGCGGCGGGATCCGCCGAGGCCGCCGCGACCTCCGTGCTGCCCTCGCTCGCGTCGCGGTTCGGCCAGAGCGCGACCGCGACCGCCGCGGTGCTGGCGAAGGCGAGCACCACCGCGACGATCGCCAGTAGCCGCTTACTCATCGGGCGGCGGGTTGCGGATGGCGCCGATCAGTCCCGCGGCGATCATGCCCACGATCAGCAGCGAGATCACGGTGAAGATGTCGAAGCTCGACTCGACCGCGACCGAGATCGTCATCAGGCCGAAGATCGCGCAGAACAGGATTCCGAAGCCGAGCAGCGCCTGTCTCGTGGTCGGGTCCACGCCGCAGCCCTAGTAGACGGGGAACCGGGGTTCGGGCTCCTGCCGGCGGGTGGCGAACAGCTTGATTGCCGCCAGCCCGAACAGGAATCCCCCGACGTGGGCGAAGTAGGCGACCCCCCCGCCGCCCCCGACCTCGGGGGTTGCGACCTGGCCGACCGCGGGCAGGAACTGCAGGATGAACCAGATGCCGAGCAGGATCAGCGCTGGGATCTCGACGATGGTGACGAAGAAGATGATGAAGACGAGGGTGAGCACCCGCGCCTGCGGGTGGAGCAGCGCGTAGGCACCTAAGACCCCCGCCACCGCCCCGCTCGCCC
>JBOGZI010000166.1:0-5894 GCA_050697275.1 Solirubrobacterales bacterium
TCCTCGTCGATGCGCTGGAGCACGAAGACGCCGTAATCCGTGGAGAGGCCGAACGCGACCGCGAAGAGGAGGATCGGCATCGAGCTGTCGAGGGCGTTCTGGCTGGTGAAGTCGAGCAGGTCCTCGAGGTGGCCGTCCTGGAAGACGAGCACGAGCACCCCGAAGGCGACGCTCACGGTCAGCGTGTTCATCGCCAGCGCGACCAGCGGCAGGGTCACCGATCTGGTCATCGCGTAGAGGATCAGCATTGTCGAGATGACGATGAAGGCGAGCGCGAGGGGGAGATGGTCGGCGAGGCTGACCCGCTGATCCGCGAGCTCGGCCGAGGGCCCTCCGACCAGGGCGGCGCCGTCCCAGTCGAGCGAGCGGGCCCGCTCCGCGGCGTCGACCGACGCGTCGCTGAACGGATCGTCCCCCAGCTGCGCGTCGACCCTGACCAGGTCGGATCCCCGAGAGACACGCGCCGGGGGCGTCACAGACTCCACCGCTGGCTCCCGGACGAGCCGGCGGCTGGCCGCCCGCGTGTCGGGAACCCGGCCGTCCTCGCCCCGGACGACCACCACGATGCGGGCGGCGGGATCGAAGCGGAACTCCTGATTGACCACCGTGTCGACGTGGCGGGCACTGGAGTCCTGTGGGAGGACGGTGGCGTCCGCGCGGGTCAGCTCGACCCGGAGGAAGGGCAGCCCGGCCACCACCATCGCGGCCACGGTCACCGCGGTCACCGCCACCGGGTGCTTGAGCACGAAGCGGGTCAGGGCCCGCCATCTCCTCTCGCTCGGCGGCGCCTGCAGCCAGCGGGGGGAGAGGGCATTGACGCGCGGGCCGAGGGCGGCCAGCAGGGCGGGGAGGACGAGCAGGCAGACGACGGCCGAGGTGATCGCGACCAGTGCCCCGCCGAGCCCGATCGAGTAGAGGAACCGCTGGGGGAAGATGCAGAGCGAGATCAGGGCGACGGCGACCGTCAGCCCGCTGAAGACGATCATCCGCCCGGTGTTCGCCATCGTGTTGGCCAGGGCGGACTCCGTCGAATCGGCGGCCTCCAGCTCCTCCCGGAAGCGGGAGACCAGGAAGAGGCTGTAGTCGATCGCGAGCCCGAGGCCCAGCCCGGTGACGATGTTGATCGCGAACACGTCGATCTCGACGACCGCGGTGAGAACGCCCAGCAGCAGCAGGGTGCTGAGGATCGAGAGGGCTCCGACGACGAGGGGGAGCACCGCGGCGACCAGCCCCCGGAAGACGAGCAGCGAGAGCAGCAGGATCAGCGGCGCCGCGAAGAACTCGATCCGCCGCAGGTCGTCCTCGGTCGTCTGGTTGAGTTGGTGGGCCGTGACCGCGGTCCCTCCCACCGTGATCGCGGGCTCGTCGGCGAACCGCTCCTCGACCAGCTCGCCGACCGCGGGCACGTCGTCCACCTCGGCGCCCAGGAAGCCGACCACCAGCGCGGCGTCCCCGTCCTCGGTGCGCAGCCTCGGCTCGTCGTTCGGGGTCAGGGCCCGCGTCACTCCGGGGATCCCGCGCAGCTCGCCGGCGAGCTGCTCCGGCGGTGGCGGGCGCTGTCCCTTTTCGCGCTCGACCAGGAGCACGATGTCGGGCAGCACCCGCTCGCCCCGGGCGTCCTCCAACAGCTCGGTGGCCCGCGAGCTGTCGGAGTCGGGGTCCTGGAAGCCGAAGGGCTCGACCCGGTCGAAGATCGCCGAGGCGCCGAGCGCGCAGGCGATCACGAGCCAGACCGAGACGAGCAGCAGACGCCGCCTACGTCGATAGGCGTAGTGCCCCAGGGACCGCACCCGGCGATCCTATGAGTGGGGATGCCCGTCGCGCTAGGGGCAAGCAGCCCCAACCTCAGTATTTGGGTCGTGCACGGAGGGGTGCAGACGAGTAGGCAGTAGGACGTAGCACTTCCCATTCGGGCGCGGACCCACTAGGCTGCCCGCGCATGTCCGAGGTGCTCCTCTACGAGGTGAGCGACGGGGTCGCGCGGGTGACGCTGAACCGACCCGACCAGCGCAACGCGCTCAACGGCGAGCTACTCGCGGCGCTGGTCGAGGCGATGAAGCGGGCCCGGGACGACGAGGAGGTGCACGCGGTGGTGCTTACCGGGGCGGGGGAGAAGGTCTTCTGCGCCGGCGCCGACCTGGGGGGCTTCGCGGCCGACGCCCCGCTCGTCCAGAAGCACTTCGCCTCGGATCTCTTCCTCGAGTTCTTCCGGCTGATGCCGCGGCTCGGCAAGCCCTCGCTCTGCGCGGCGAACGGCCACGTGCTGGCGGGCGGGATGGGGCTGGCGCTCTCCTGCGACCTGCTGATCGCCAGGGAGGGCGCCCGCTTCGGCACGCCCGAGATCAACGTCGGCGCCTTCCCCTACATGATCATGTCGATCATCTACCGCAACGTGCCGCGCAAGAAGGTGAACGAGATGATCTTGCTGGGGGAGCAGATGTCGGCCGAGGAGGCGGTCACCCACGGGCTCGCCAACAAGGTGGTCCCGGCCGACCAGTTCGATCAGGCCGTCGACGAGTGGGCGGCGAAGCTCGCCTCGAAGAGCCCGGTGCTGATGCGCCTCGGACACGACGCCATGTACCGCCAGCAGGACATGGCGCTCGACGACGCGCTCGAGTTCCTGCGCTCGCAGCTCTCGCTCACCTTCACCACCGAGGACATCCAGGAGGGCGTCAAGGCCTTCTTCGAGAAGCGCGAGCCGGAATGGAAGGGGCGCTGATGGCTGCAAAGGACGAGACGAAGAAGAAGGGCGCGGCGAAGAAGGCGCCGGCCAAGAAGCCCGAGGGCACCGCCGACCACAAGGGAGAAGCGGCGGAGGCTCCGGCCAAGGCGAAGGCAGGCGAGGAGACGGGGATGAAGTCGCTCACCGAGGACGTCCATGCCCGCCGCGAGAAGGCGAGGCTCGGCGGCGGCGAGGAGAAGATCGCCCTCCAGCACGAGCGCGGCAAGCTCACCGCGCGCGAGCGAATCGATCTGCTCTGCGACGAGGGCAGCTTCGTCGAGATGGGGATCCACGGCCGCCCCCACTTCTCCCAGCGGGCGATGGAGGGCAAGGAGGCCCCCGCCGACGGGGTGATCACCGGTTGGGGCGACGTCGAGGGACGCACCTGCTGCATCGCCGCCTACGACTTCACCGTGATGGCGGGCTCGATGGGGATGACGGGGGAACTGAAGGTGACCCGCCTGCGCGAGACGGCGCTCTCGAAGCGGATGCCGTTCATCTGGCTGCTCGACTCCGCCGGGGCCCGGATCCAGGAGGCCGCCGGCTCGCTCTTCGCCGGCTCCGGCCACCTCTTCCAGGAAGAGGTTGTGATGTCGGGCGTGATCCCGATGGTGGCGGCGATGCTGGGCCCCTGCGCCGCGGGCACGGCCTACATCCCGGCGCTCTCGGACTTCGTGCCGATGGTCGTGGGCCAGGGCGCGATGGCGCTCGCCGGGCCGCACCTGACCAAGGCGGTGACCGGCGAGGACATCTCGATGGAGGAGCTGGGCGGGGCCAAGGTGCACTGCCGCAAGTCCGGCGTCGGCGATCTCGAGGTCGCCGACGACCAGGAGTGCATCCAGGCGGTCAAGGACTACCTCTCCTACTTCCCCGCCAACTGCGAGCAGCGCCCGCCGCTCCGCGAGACCAAGGACCCCGAGGACCGGATGTCGGAGAAGCTGCTCGACATCGTCCCGGAGTCGCCGCGGCACCCCTACGACATGTACGACGTGATCTCCGAGATCGCCGACGACGGCGACTACTTCGACCTCAAGCCCAAGTTCGCGAAGACGATCATCACCTGCCTCGCCCGCTTCGGCGGGCAGCCCGTGGGAATCGTCGCCAACCAGCCGAAGCAGCTCGGGGGCATCCTCGAGAACGACTCGGCCGACAAGGCGGCCCGCTTCGTCAACCTCTGCGACGCCTTCAACATCCCGCTCGTCTTCCTCCAGGACGTGCCCGGCTTCATGGTCGGCTCCAAGGTCGAGCACGCCGGGATCATCCGCCACGGGGCGAAGATGCTCTACGCGGTCTCGCGCGCCACCGTGCCGAAGATCACCGTGGTCGTCCGCAAGGCCTACGGCGCCGGCTACTACGTGATGAACGGCAAGGCGTACGAGCCCGACCTGATCGTCGCCTGGCCGTCGGCCGAGATCTCGGTGATGGGCGCCGAGGGCGCGGTCAACATCATCGGCCGCTCGGCGATCGAGGCCTCGGAGGATCCCGAGGCGACCCGCAAGAAGATGCTGGAGGCGGTCCGCGAGCAGATCGACCCCTACCTCGCCGCCGGCAACGCCCTGATCGACGACGTCATCGACCCGCGCGAGACGCGGCCGACGATCATCCGGGGCCTGCGAATGGCGCAGGAGAAGCGGGTCGACCGGCCCTGGAAGAAGCACGGGGTGATGCCGGTCTGAGTGTCGCCCAGCGCCTCGCGAACGCATCCAACCGGCTTTACGACGCGGTGCGCAGCCCCCAGGCCCGCGGCGCCGTCGAGGGGAAGCGGGGGAACCTCGACTCACTTCGCGGCCACAAGTACTGCCTGCTGACCACCTTCAAGCGCTCCGGCGAGCCGGTGCCGACGCCGCTCTGGTTCGGGCTCGCCGACGGCAGGCTCTACTTCAGGACCTACGCGGACGCGGTGAAGCTGAAGCGGATTCGCAACAACTCGCGGGTGCTGGTCGGCCCCTGCGATCCGCGAGGCAAGCCCAAGGGTCCGATGACCGAGGCCACGGCCCGGATCGTCTCCAACGAGGAGGAGCCGGCCGCCGAGGGAGCGGTTCAGTCGAACTACGGCCTCTTCCGCCGGCTCTACAAGTCGAGCTTCTCGGGCAGGGTCGAGGACGCCTATGTGGAGGTGACGCCCGGATGAGCCGGTTCGAGGATCCGGTGATCATCAGCAACTCGATCTCGGGCGCGATCGCGAACCGCGAGCAGTGCCCGGCGATCCCCTACACGCCCGAGGAGTACGCGGCGGAGGCGCGGCGGGCCGTGGACGAGGGCGCCTCGCAGATCCACATCCACGCCCGAACCCCCGACGGCACCCCCTCGTATGAGGTCGAGGACTTCCGGGCGATCACCGAAGCGATCAAGGCCGAGGTGGACGACGTGATCATCAACTACTCGACCGGGGCGATCGGGGTGCCGATCGAGAAGCGGCTCGAGTATCTGCGCGCGCTCCGCCCGGGCGTCGCCGCGCTCAACATGAGCTCGATGAACTACGCGAAGTACTCCCGCCGCCGCAAGGACTGGGTGTTCAAGGCGGTGTTCGAGAACAGCTTCGACCTGATCACCCAGTTCCTGACCGAGATGGTGGAGCTCAGCATCCAGCCCGAGCACGAGTGCTTCGACGCAGGACACGTCGCCAATCTCGATCCGTTCCTCGACATGGGCCTGCTCGAGCCGCCGCTCCAGATCTCCCTGGTGATGGGGGTGACCGGCGGCATCCGCCCGGTGCCGCAGAACGTTGCCTTCATGTCCGAGCAGATCCCCGGTGGCCCCGAGGGCCCCAACAACTGGCAGGTGATCGGGGTCTCCCGGGACCAGTGGAAGCTGCTCGCCGCCTCGCTGAACCTCGGCGGCAACGTGCGCGCCGGGCTCGAGGACAACCTCTACCTGCCCAACGGCGAGATGGCGAGGTCGAACGGCGAGCTGATCGCCAAGGCGCGGCAGATGGCGGAGGACGTGGGCCGCCGCGCGGCCACCGTCGCCGAGGCGCGCGAGATGCTCGGGGTGCCGAAGCGCGAGGAGGCGAAGGCAAGCACATGACGGCCGGCTCCTCCGCTTCACGTCCGGGGCCGGCCGGTGTCGGTGGTCCCTTGTCGGACGTCCGCGTGCTCGACCTCACCCGCCTGCTTCCGGGGGGCTTCTGCACCCTGCTGCTCGCCGACCTCGGCGCCGACGTGATCAAGGT